>JAJZMA010000015.1 GCA_021850405.1 bacterium | reverse complement strand
TTGATTCCGCCTATCATGGATGACAACCGGACCATATGCAGGCCGAGAATCCATAGGTCAGTACCTACGTTAGGGCTGTACTGGACCTCTGTCAGCGGCACATATCCGGTCCAGCCGGCAGCTGCTGTTCCGCCAAAAAGAAACCCGGAATACATGATGAGCCCGCCCAGCGGCAGCAGCCAGAGCGAAAGTGCATTTACACGGGGAAATGCCATATCCCTGGCACCAATCATGAGTGGTACCAGATAGTTGCCAAATCCCGCCAGGACAGGGATTACCCACAGAAATATCATGGTGGTCCCGTGCATGGTGAAAACTTCGTTGTAGACCTGCGGAGAGAGGAAGGTGTTGTTGGGATGCGACAGCTGGATGCGCACCAGCAGGGCCATGACCCCTCCTACAAGGAAGAAAAAAACAGTTACGTAGAGATACATGATCCCTATGCGCTTGTGGTCCACGGTAGTCAGCCACGAAAGTATCCCCTGATCCTTCCTGAATCTTGGAGTTGCCAGCGGCTCTGCCATGGTCGCCTGCGCTGTTGCCATCTCTTCTCCTGTCCTGCCTTACCCTGCTGTAGTTGAGGTTGCGCTCTGCTCCTTGGCAAGCCATGCCTGCCACTGCGCTGGTGCGAGCATATCTACCTGGATAACCATGAACGCATGGCCAATCCCGCACAGTTCGGTGCACTGGCCGTAGTAGGTCCCAGGCTTGGCCTCGACCCACATGTGGTTCATCTGCCCTGGGATTGCGTTTATCTGGCCGCCCAGCGTGGGCACGTAGAAGCTATGATCTACATCACCCGATGTAACGTTAAGTTCAACAGGTGTATTTGCAGGGAGAACGAGCTCCTCTGCGGTATGAATTGTCTGACCGCTCCGGTTGGTATAGCCCGGGTATGAAAAATCCCACACGTACTGGATCCCTCGTACCGAGATCTGCATGGAGTGGGGCGGGGGATTGACCACTGAGGGCATGTTGACTGCCGTAAGGGCAAACAGGGATGCAACGATGAGAAACGGCAGGAGGGTCCAGGCAAGCTCCAGTCTGGCGTTGCCAACAACCTGCCTGGGTTCAGCCTTGTCCCCACGGGCCCGAAAGCGGATTGCCGCGAACAGGATGGTACCCGCAACACCTGCTGCCACTACGACAGATGTCCAGAACATGAAGGTGTATACAAACAGCAGCTTCTGCCCAACAACACCCGTTGCGTGAAGCGGCGACATGTCCACACCGAGGACCGGTACCAGGGACCAGCCGGGCAAACTCATACCTCCAGCCTGTTGTGGGTGGGCAAGGATGGACCATCCCGCAGATGTCGTGGAGCCCACGGCTATGGGATGATGCCACTATACGGCCCCTGCAGTCAAATCCAGCCGGCGTCCACCGCCTGGAAGGATGCAGGCTGCAGGCTGGTGATGACAGGACAGGTTCCAGGGGGTGCAGCTGGGAGATACAGGGAATTGATGGCAAGGTAAAATCATGGAGCGCTGCGCTCACCGGGTATCCGGCTGCTCCAAAGGGGGGGCAGGCTCCACCGGGTTGAAGGTAGCAGGACAGCAGATGGAAGAGCTGCTAGCTGGCTGGCGTAGGGCAGGAACACTTATTAGGAGGAGAATGGCAGAGCTTTGGGAACGGGTTGAGATATACGCAACCTTCATGAAGCTGTCTGGCGAGCTGCAGGTTCTGCAACCCGAGCGGCTTTCTGACACCGTTAATCGAACCGGCAACTACATGGAATTGAGAAACGCACAGGCTGAACCGCTCTCTGTTAGCTACCCGGTCATCTCCCGGTCTGAGCCGCTAGCCACCATCGCCAAGTCATCCATCATTCTTATCTGCCCTGCAGATGGAGCATCCCGGCCCCCCAACCGTATGTGGCGGGAGAAGGTGCCGCTTTCAGCCGCTATCAATACCCAGGCATTCTCCATGGTAGCCGACGTTTATCTGGAGCCCAGGGCCAGCCTGCGGGAGCACCTGGACCGATATCGCGGCGACTTTATCCCCATCACCAATATCTCAGCGCTATGGGTGGCAGCACTTACAGCAGAAACCCACGCTCTACAACGGCCATTTGCCCTGCTAAACCCCAGGGCTATCCTGAGTTTCTCGGTGCACTGATCCTTTACGCACCGTCCACTTCCGTCTACTACTCCAGAACAGGTAGCGTCACAACAAGCGGCCCTCCAGGCGCTTTTCCTGCACCTGAGCGCGGTGCTGGTGGGCCAATTGTGGAATGATGAGATCAGTGAGTATCTTGAGAATGCGAGGCGGTACACGTACCTTTGCCACATACCCGCAGACAGGCCAGGTCCCAACTACCTTTCTTGGGACTGGCTGCTACCTGCCCGAAGCACGGATCACAAACGAGTTCCTGGAATCGCTGGTAGACACCTCCGATGAGTGGATAAAAAGCAGGACAGGTATTTCGGAGCGCCGCCGGGTTGGACCCATGGACACTGCAGTCACAATGGCTGCTGCGGCCGGTCGGCTGGCGCTGCAGCATGCAGGCTGCGATGAACCGGATGCGATTATCCTCGCCACATCCTCCTCGGGCGATGTCATGCCCTCCACCGCCTGTCTGGTCCAGGAAGTGCTGGGACTGAATGGCATGCCAGCGTTTGATCTCAATGCTGCATGTTCTGGCTTTGTGTATGCAGCCGCTACGGCGCACGCCCTGGTGAGCAGTGGTTCAGCAGGAACCGTCCTCATCATTGCAAGCGAAGTGATGACCGGGCTGACTGACTTTTCCGACCGCACCACCTGTGTCCTTTTTGGCGACGGTGCCAGTGCCGCAGTGATTGGCCCCTGCGCTGCAGCCGACGCTGGAATCCGCGCTATCTCACTTGGCGCCGACGGCAGGGAAGCAGACCTCATTGTCTATGAGCATCCTTCCGATGGCAAGCCTGGAGGAATACGGATGGCGGGGAGAGGTACCTATCGCTCCGCTGTGGAACGGATCTGCAGTGTGACACTGGATCTGTGCCAGCAGGCTGGCTGGAGCCCAGATCAGGTTTCCTACTTTGTTCCACACCAGGCCAACGCCAGAATAATAGAGGCTGCTGCGGCACGGCTCAACGTGGAGATGTCACGGGTAATACTCAACGTCGCCCGGTTTGGCAACACTGGGGGAGCATCTGTCGGGGTCGCCCTGGATGAAGCGGTATCGGACGGGCGGATAAAGAAAGGTGACAAGGTTATTGCCATGGCGTTTGGAGCTGGCTCAACCTGGGGTGGATTTGCCCTTGAGTGGAGCCAGAAGTAGCAGAGTGACCCCACAGTCTCCCCGCAAGCCCAACCATGACCAGCCCCCCCGCAAGCCCAGACTGGGGCCACGCCCCCAGCCAGTCTCCTCTCCGGGAACTGTCGCCTGTAGTGGATGCCAGCGCAGATTTGTAAAGTCACGGTTTGATGCAGCGCTTCGGGTCTGTCCTGCATGCAACCATCACAACCGGCTTCCTGCACTAATGCGGGTACGCAACATCCTTGACGCAGAGTCATATGCCCCTCTTCCAACTCCCGCCGGGGAGCGCGACCCGCTCAGCTTCGACGATGGCATGCCCTACCGCACGCGGCTGGAGCATGAACGCACGAGCAAACAGGTGGATGAAGTATTCCACGCTGCGACCGGAACCATAAACGGTATACCTGCTGCGGTGGCGGCGATGGAGTTCTCGTTTTTTGGAGGCTCACTCGGTGAGGCAGCCGGCTTGCAGTTCCTCACTGTCTGCAAGGCGGCTGTACAGAGAGGACTGCCGCTTGTCTGTTTCTGCTCATCCGGGGGGGCGCGCATGCAGGAGGGACTTGTCTCCCTTATGCAGATGGCGCGCTGCACGGCTGCGGTCTCCCTCCTGGCGGACGCATCCCTCCCTTACATGACTATCCTCTGCGACCCATGCTTTGGAGGTGTCAGCGCCTCATTTGCGGCCCAGGCAGACATCATCCTGGCCGAGCCGCACGCCAGGATCGGGTTTGCGGGAGGGCGTGTAATTGAGCAGGCCAGCCACGGAAAACTGCCAGCAGGTTTCCAGACCGCCGAATTTATACTGGAACACGGAATGGTGGACATGATATGCGAGCGCAAGGAGATAAAATCAGTGGTTGCGACCCTGCTTGGCGCACTGGAACAGGAGGGTCATGCCAGAAGCAGCTGACCCTGCCAGCGTAACCGCAAGGGAGGCTCAAGCCTTTGCCCGGGTGACACTGGCACGACACCCTGACAGGCCGCGCGCGCTCCGGCTGATTGAGCTTCTGTTCTCAGACTGGACTGAACTTCATGGTGACCGGCTGTTTGCGGATGACCGTGCCGTCGTTGGTGGGCCCGCAAGACTCGGAAACAGGTGGGTGATGGTTATCGGCCAGGAGAAGGGAACAGATGCCAGGACGCGTGTAATCCACAATTTTGGAATGCCCCACCCGGAGGGGTACCGCAAGGCAAAGCGGCTAATGCTGCTGGCGCAAAAATTTGGCCTTCCCCTGATCTGTCTGGTAGACACCCCTGCTGCCCATGCCGGGGTCGAAGCAGAAGAAAGGGGTCAGGCATGGGCAATTGCTGACTCAATGCTCACCATGTTTGGGCTCAAAGTCCCCACTATCAGCGTTATCGTGAGCGAGGGAGGGAGCGGCGGTGCACTTGCACTGGCGGTGGCCGACTCCGTGCTTGCGCTGGAGAATGCCATCTACACTGTTGCTCCACCCGAAACGTGTGCAGCCATCCTTTACCGCGACGCCAATCAAAAGGCAAGGGCTGCACTATCCCTTCGTCCTGAGGTAGCCACGGCAAGGGCACTCGGCGTGGTAGACGAACTGGTTCCTGAACCCAGTCCCGGAGCGCATGCCCATCCTCTGGTGGTAGCGGCAGCCCTGAAAGGAGCGCTCGTTCGCCACCTATGTGACCTGGAAGCACAGCCACGTGACCTGCTCCTCGAGGCAAGGTGGGAGCGCTACGAGGACCCTGCGCCGGGGAGCATCCCACCGGGTTCACCCAGTGCGTGATCTGGGCCCGGGACATGCCAAAGGGACTGTAGCAGTGATACCGTGGTCAGGGGACCCGGCCACACATTCGAGTTGAGGGTTTTGAGCTACCGAATCTTGCATACCGCCGATGTGCATCTCGACCGCCAGTTCTCACGCATTGGCTCGGATGCTTCGCTGCCTGAGCGCAGGCGCCGGGGCCTTCGGGATGCCCTGACCTCACTTGGGACTATCGCACAGGAACAGCACTGCGACCTTGTCTCAATTGGCGGGGACCTGTACGAGGACAACTACTCCACCAAAGGGACCGCAGAATTCCTGAAGACCACATTTGCCAGCTGGGCACCGTTACGGGTTGCGATCAGCCCCGGCAACCACGACTCTTTCTATGGCTCATCCCTCTGGGCCACTACCGACTGGCCAGACAACGTACACATCTTCCGCGAAACGGTTTTTACCCAGCTTGCACTGGGGGATGACCTCTTTCTCTGGGGACTGGCGCACCCTGATGACAGCTGGACCGGAAACCCCTTTAGCGGCTGCTCCCTCCCGGCAACCGGCACCCACATTGCCCTGTTCCACGGTGCCGAAACCGGAAGCAGACCCCCGGACAAGGCGATTCATGGCCCCTTCCGCGCAGAGCAGATTTACGACACCGGCTTTAGTGTCGCCCTCTGTGGGCATTACCATGCCCGGCGCATTGACCAGGCCACTGGGTTGATCTACCCCGGCACCATGGAGCCGCTGGCACTCGATGAGACAGGGCCAAGGGGCCCGGTTGTCCTGGAGATGACAGGTGGGGGACGCTGGCGCTGCGATCCGCTTGAGACCAACCGCTGGGAGGCCCTGGAGATAGCCTATGCAGTGCCTGAGGGCAGCACTTTTGCCCAGCTTGGAGAAAGCGTCAGCCAGGCAATCAACAGTGGGGTTGGCAACGCACAGGGTAGGCCACCGCGCTGCCTGGTCCGCGTGAGCCTGAACGGGCCAGCCCCGGAGATAGCGGGAGGAGGCCTGCACACCAGGGGCCGCGAGCTCGAAGAGATGATTCTGGAAAAGACGGGCGTAGCAGAGGTAAGCCTGGTGGATCAGACCAGGCCCTCTTCAGCCCTTGAAGAACTGGCTAGTGAGCCCACCGTCCGGGGCGAATTTGTCAAGGAAATCCAGGCAAGAATGGAGACAGCAAGCGAAAGCGAGCGGCCAATCCTGCAGAGTGCACTGGAATATGGCCTTGCTGCGCTGGCAGGAGAGATACCGCCACTGTGAAGATCAACACACTGACAATACAGGGCTTTGGTCGCCTGAAAGACCTGTCAATAGAGTTTTCCGATGGGCTCACTGTCCTGCTGGGCAACAATGAAGCAGGAAAGTCCACCATCGCCGCAGCGCTTCGGGCGGGCCTCTACGGGCTCGACCCTACTGGACAGGGACGCAGCAAAAAAGTTGACTGGACGCGCTGGAAGCCGTGGAGCGGCAGCGACTACGGCGTTGTCATCACCTACACCCTTTCCAATGGTGAAAGCTACCGGGTGAGCCGCGATCTCACCACCCACCGGCATCCTGCACAGGTCTACCGGATTGGCGGCGGCGACGTAACCGATCAGTTCCGGGTCCATTCCAGGGTGATGCCTGCCTTCTTCCATCTTGGCCTGACTGAAGAGGCCTTCCTGGCTACTGCCTGCCTGTCAGAGGGTAGCCTGCCATACACATCCGCCAGCTTATCGGCGCCCGCACGACCCGAAGAGATTCATGACGCACTGCAGCGCCTCACAGACAGCTCTGGCAACACTACAGCCAAACAGGCACAGGCCCTGCTTGAGAAGGCACTTGAGGAGTTAGGGACAGAGCGGGCAGCAACCAAGCCTTTAAGGAAAGCCGAGGACAGGCTGGAAGGCCTGCTCACCCGTCAGGCGGCTGCGCTGGATGGTTTCGAGAAACTGGCAAGACTCGAGGAAGAGGCAGCAAAAACTGCTGCGGCCCATGCGAAGGCGCAGGAAGAGGCAGCGCGCATCCGGCGGGAATGGCTGCTGGGCAAGCTGACAGGGCTGGAAGCCACAAGGGCCAGGATCGCAACCCTGAATGAACAGATTTCCGGGCTCAACTCTACGATTGGGTCCCACGTCCAGTATGAGCCGTTCCCCGCAGAGATAGAGGGTGACCTCCTCCAGGCGGTCGGAGAGCTGAGCCGGGCCGAACAGGATCTGGAGGAGCGGAGGAAGGCGTGGGAGGAAGCTGCTCCCCGCCTGGAGGCAGCACGTAAGCGGTGCCGGGAGATTGCATCTGAGCGCTCTGCCATGGTCGATCTGCCCGTGCCAGCTGACCGGTGCGCTGAACGGGAGCGGAGACTCCAGGCCGAGCTGAACGAGGTAGTGGCGAGTACGAGCTCCCTGCCTGCCGCACCAGATTCCAGCCGGGCAGATACGCTGCTGGCAGAAATTGCAGCGACAGGACTGAAGACAGTCCCCCGGGAGTTTTTCCCGGAACTGCCTGCACTTATTGGCCAGGCCACGGTGAGAGGCTACCTCCAGTCCCTGCGGGCAGGGGCACTCCTCGGCTCTCTGGGCATCGCGGGACTGGTCATCACAGCTGTGAGCAGCAAGGGCTTTCTCATCCTGCCCAGCCTTTTGCTGATAGCACTCGCCATTGTGCTTTGCGGGCTGGGCCTGATCCAGTTTGCCCCCGCCAGGGCGGCGAGGAAAAAGATCGCACAGAACTGCCCGGGACTGGATGTCCTCCCAGGCTCACTTGAACAACTCGAGCGGAAGATTCCTGACGTACTGCGGCTGTACAGGGCACTCGACGAGGAGCAGCAGCAGAGGGGAAGAGAGACCCAGCAGAGCACAGATGTGCTGGAACGCCTCGCGCTGATAACTGGACGCTGCGAGCAGCTTGCACGCGAATCTGGCGTAGGGATGGACTCGCAGGAAGGATCTGTCGGCACCAGTCCGCCGGTGCGGGCGGTGGACTGGGAAACCCCGGCTGGCATGATACGGCGCGCCAATGCGGCCCTTGAGGCTGTACAGACGCTACTTGACCAGCACGCCGCACTCTCGCACCTGGAGCTGGAAGAAAAACAACAAAAAGATGCAGAGGCTGCGCTTATCTCCCAGCAGCAGCAATATCTGGCAGCACAGGATGCGACAAGAGCGCTGCGGACCGCAGTCACGGGCAGGATTGCGAGAACAGGGATTGTGATCGATGGAAATGACCAGGCAGCTGTGCGCATGGCAGTTGACGAGCTGACTGCAGCCACGGCTGGGAAGAAGGTGCTGCTGCGCGCCCAGACCGAGCGCGCAGCGCTACAGGCCACGCTTGGCCCCCTGGGCAGCGAGGAAGAGCTGTCCCAGCAGATATCCGGGTTCAAGCAGTTTGGCGTGTCTGAGGGCCTCCTCGCAGACGCAGACGATGTAAGAGACATTGACATGGCACCACTGCAACTGGACGAGGTGGAACGGAGCGGGGCTGCTGCCATGAACGCTGCGCATCAGCTGGATGACAGCTACAAGAGGCTTCGGGCAGAGGCAGATGCGCTCCGGGCGCAGCTGCCGGAACGCAACAGTCTTGAGGAGGAGATTGCGGAAGCCCGGGAGCAGGTAGAGCAGCTGCAGCGCCGCAAGGCGGCCCTGGAACTTGGCTGTGAAATCCTGGATCTGGTAGCGCGGCGGGTCCACCGGGCGGTAGCTCCACAGCTGGGAAGCTACCTGGGTGAACGGCTGGAGCTGCTTACAGAGGGAAGGTATAGCGAGTGCACGGTGGATGAGCAGACTTTTGAAGTGTCAGTGCGCCCTCCGGAAAGCCTCGCGTTTACCACGCTTGACAAACTCTCGCACGGAACGAGAGACCAGATCGGTCTTCTCCTGCGCATGGGGCTGGCAGATGTCTTTTCGGCCGAACCATTGCCGCTGCTGCTGGATGAGCCGCTAATAAGTGCGGATCCGGAGCGCAGGGCCAGGATGGCCGAATTTCTGGGACAGGCCAGCCTACAGCAGCAGGTTGTGATTACAACTACCGATCCCCGGGTAGCTGAGCTGCTCGCTGATTCAGCCAAACTTGCGACAGTTGTACAGCTGCCCGCCGCAGCAGCAATCGCAACTGCCGGTAGCAGCTATCTGGAACCAGCCATCACCTCCATACCTGACCCACTTGCCCCCGCGGCGTCTGGTAGGCCAGGAAAAAAGCTTGCTCATGCAACACCACCTGAGGCAAGCCCACAGAATGGCCACGCGCCGCAGCTACAGCCTTCGCCGCAGCCCAAAGTGGTTGCTGACATCATCGAGGAGGTGTCACGTACGCATCCGGTACGACGAAGGCACTAGGGGCGCAGAGGGCCCCCAGTGATTCCTTGCGGAAGCGGTACCGTCCAGCCATCGTCACTGCCGGGGGCGGGCAGCGCCGTCCGTGGGTGGTATCTGGTGCGCTGGGGCCCACAGCGCTCGCAAAGAGACAGGGACAATACAGGACTGGGGCCAGCCGGGACGCTGACAGAACTGCATGGGCCAACTGTGCCAGAGCACCTGCACGATCGGGTGGTGGTCAACCGATAAGATAGCTGTGCAGCTGGGAGCGCGACGGCCACGACAGATCCGCATTGGCTCTTTGCCAGGGTCGTAGAAAGGGAAAGGGAGGAACAAGGATGAGCGGTACTGACACGGGAAAGAGACTCCGCAGCTGGGCAAGCATCATCGACCCCAAGACCCAAGCCCAGGCGGAGTTAACTGCGACAATGCCATTTATTGATCCCTGGCTTGCGCTTATGCCCGACGCGCACCTGGGCAAGGGGGCCACTGTCGGCTCGGTCATTCCAACAGTTGGCGCCATTATGCCAGCAGCAGTAGGCGTGGACATTGGGTGTGGGATGATCGCGGTGCGGACCAGATGGACATCTTCCGAGATTGCAGGAAACCCCAGGCTTTCAGAGCTTCGTGAAGAGATCGAGCGGGCCATCCCTCTCAGTGCCGGCCGGTATAACAGTCGCATTGTGGAGACCGCAGAGAAGAGGATTGCTGAACTGGAGGCAATGGCACAGCGCAACTACGACCTTGTGGCAGGAAACTGGCGGTTGCAGCTGGGTACGCTGGGCTCTGGCAACCACTTCATCGAGGTAACAGCAGACGAGGAAGGGCGAGTCTGGCTGTTCCTCCACTCGGGCAGTCGTGGGATTGGGAACAGGTTGGCCAACGAGCATATCAGGGTGGCCCAGGAGGAAACTGGCTCACAGGTGCCAGACCGGGACCTGGCGTGGCTGACGGAGGGGACCAAAACATTCGACGCGTACATCCGTGACCTTCGCTGGGCACAGCATTTTGCACTGCTCAACCGGGAAGAAATGA
Source organism: bacterium (assembly GCA_021850405.1). Classification (GTDB taxonomy): domain Bacteria; phylum Chloroflexota; class Dormibacteria; order Aeolococcales; family Aeolococcaceae; genus JAJZMA01. The sequence continues at coordinate 2,835 of JAJZMA010000015.1, read as the reverse complement.
TGGTCCGCGTAATCCGGCAGTTCATGGAGTGGTGTGACGGAGACGCTGGAATCGATATGGAGATTAACTGTCACCACAACTTCACTGAACAAGAGGAGCATTACGGAAAAACCGTGTGGCTATCCCGCAAGGGCGCAATCCAGGCCGACAAGGGCCAGCTTGGATTGATTCCAGGCTCGATGGGGACTGCAAGCTATATTGTGGAGGGCCTTGGGAACAAGGAAGCATTCAATTCTGCTCCACATGGGGCCGGTCGCGTGCATAGTCGAACAAGCGCCAGAAAAACCTTTACGCTGGAGCAACTGGATGAGGCAATGCAGGGGATTGAGTACAGGCGCACAGCAGCGTTTCTTGACGAGCACCCTCTCGCCTACAAAGACATCGATGTAGTCATGCGGGACGCCGCCACACTGGTCCGTCCGCTGCACGTTTTGCACCAGCTACTGAATGTAAAGGGAGACTAGGAGTAGGACTCGATCTGCCTGGCACAGAGCCTGGGCATGCCCAACGGATAAATCATCTGCCCGCCCCAGTTCTACCACTGCGGCCTGGACAAGGCTGTTCACTGACGCTCTGCAGCAACTAGGGTTGGTTCCGCTAAAGGCTGGAACGGACCGGTCAGAGCGCGGTACGGTCCCCAGATGTGGCTGGAACCGCTCTCGGCCCCACCCGAATGACTTTCGTGCCTGCAATCTTATCATGCCACGCCTGCCGTTCCGGATCAAACAGTGGCATAAAAACACCAAGCAACCATGGCAGCGGAGTGGGGATGAACAGGACCACAAATACCCCACATCGAGCCAGGATGCATTTCCAGCTCAAGCCAGTTCCCGATGATGCGGCAACCGCACTTACGCCAATTCCCATCACCATCATCCCCACTGTGGCACTGAAGAACCGTAACATAAGTACACCATAGACAAGCCAAAAGCCAAGCAACCAGAAGAACCATCCGTATACCATGACCAGATACAAAAAAACAATTGTGGCGTGCGTTCCCAGTCTCACGGCCACAATAAATCCCAACACGGGAAGCATCAGCAACAGGAGCGTGTCGATGGCGAAAGCCACAGTCCGTCTCGCGTACGATGCGGCCACTCCATCAATCATAAGGAGGCCTCCACAACCGGAGCCGGACACCGGGACAAAAGGTGCACAACACTGGCGTAACCCTGCTACTACCGCAGACCAGCTTCTGGCGGGAGATGGAGCAGGGCCCGCCGTCGTGGTGGAGTTACACTCCTGCCATTCCTTCCAGTTGCCAAAGACGGGAACCGGCCGGCCAGGAACAAGCCAAAGAACGATTGATGGTGCGGTCGAGCCCTACCACAGGACGAGCGGATGGTTGGCATGACCCCGGCCGCAGGGATAAGGGCCTCGTCCCGGGCAGCCATCTTCCACGCGCGCTCCGTACTGCCGCAGCCGAATTCAGGACTCAACCACCGATACATACGCCTCTCTGCCCCATAACTGAATCGTTCCGTAAACTCTATTCCACATTCCCGCACACCCGCAAACAACAATCCACACGTAAATCCAGCACGCTTTGCGGCCGGCACTCACCCGGCAGGCTTTGCGGTCGAGCCCCAGTCCGCCTGCCTGGTTGCTACCCAGTAGCCCCTGTCAGCTGGTACGTGCCGGGATGGCACCGAGACTGAGTGCTACCCTGGCAACAGCATCCATTGATGCAATGTCAGGGATGCCCCACGGGACCGCTACCAGCGGGACGCCAAACCGGTCCAGCAACCTGGAAGCCTCAGTCTGCTGACTCAGCATTCCAGCAAATGCAAGGTAGCCCTCGGCGGCAGCCACGCGCCCTGTCGCGGCTGCGTCAGCCGTGCCGGATCCCGTGCCACGTTCCACCAGGGTCTCTGCGAGTGACGTTGCCTCATCTACATGGCCAAAGTCGGGGAGCACCCGGTTTACAACCACCCCCGAAAGCGGCATGCCATGCTCCTTCAGTCTGCGCTGGAAGTACGATGCCTCGGCCATTGTCCTCTGCTCAGGGGTAGTGACCAGAAGAAAAGCTGTTTCCGGCGAGCGCATAAGGTCATAAACATCCCGACTGCGCTGCTGAATACCGCTGTAGAGGGACTGGATATCCCGGATAAATACCGCCATCTCCTGCACCATCTCTCCGCCCAGCAGCCGGTCAACTGCACGCAGCAGCGGAGTAGCAGCAAAGTTCATGGCACGCAAGCCAATCCTGGACGGCGCTGCGAGCCACGAAAGCAGCCTGGCGCCTACAAAATCCGAAAACTGCTGCGGAGCATCCAGAAAGTCCAGAGCACTGCGACTCGGGGGAGTGTCCAGGATAATCTGGTCGAACTCATGTGCATGATAAAGCTCGTAGAGAGCCTCCATACCTACGTACTCCTGGGACCCGACAAATGCCGAGCTTATCCCTTCATAGATCCGGCTGGACATAATCCTGTCGGCTACCTCCTGACTCGGGGAGTACTGGTCAATGACACGGTCCCATACCGATTTTGGATCCAGCATCGCTACCGCGAGCCCACCTTCGCCCTCAATCCCTGCCTGCAACCGTTGCCGGGTGGAAATTGCCACCGGCTCTGCGCCTATCCTTTCCAGCCCCAGAGCCGTCGCAAGCCGTCTTGCCGGGTCGACGGTCAAGACCAGAACATTCTTTCCCGGCGCACATGCAAGCGACATTCCAAGCGCGGCACTTGTGGTAGTCTTTCCCACCCCCCCGCTTCCACAAACAACCACCACCGAGCAGTTGCCAACCCTCGTATCCGCTAAACTGGACCAGTTCACCGTTGGGACCGCTCCAGCTCATGGGCCATAGCACGTGTCATGGCAGGGCCAGGGAGC
>JAJZMA010000118.1 GCA_021850405.1 bacterium | reverse complement strand
CCCGGAGGATGTCCTGCTGCACCTCCCGGACCGCGTCATATGAGTCACCCCCAGCGTGGCGAGCCACGACCTCCGGCATCCCGCCAACGAACATGTACATGCGAAGCAACTCGGTAAGCCGATCGCGAAACGAACTGATCAGTTCCCAGTCCTGCTCCAGCACAAGGTCAGCGAACTGTTCCTCGCCCGTGCCCCGGAGGAATTCGTCGAAGTTGAGTGGATGCAAGTCAAGAAAGTTGACCTTCCCCACTGGGAAGGAGGAGCGTGCACGAAGCGCCACGCCCAGGAGTGACCCGGCTGCGGCCAGATGGACATCTGGGCGCTCCTCAGCAAAATACTTCAGGGAAGTGAGCGCCTCAGGCACCTCCTGGATCTCGTCAATGACCACCAGAGTGGTCTCCGGATCAATTGCCGTCCGCGCGGCGATGCCAAGACCACGAAGTATGCGATTTGGGTCAAGGTCACCTGCAAACACCGACGCAACCGATTTGTCCCGCTGGCAGTCGACGTAAGCAACCTGTTTGTATCGCGACCGCCCAAATTCGTTCAAGAGCCACGTCTTGCCGACCTGGCGGGCGCCGCGCAGCACCAGCGGTTTGCGACCCTGGTCTTCCTTCCAGGCATCCAGGAAACGGAGAGCATGCCTATCCATGCCCTAAGGTTAGCATTGCATCCACCATTTTGGGACGACTTTGGTGTACGGCAAACACCGTTTACGGCTGACTTTGGTGCATTAACCCTCGCTTCCGGGTCGGGGTTTCATGACCCGGAGCCCAGCCGCCCCCGCAGGGAAGGATGGCGGGCTCTGTAGGTGGTGTCATACACCTGAATCAGCTATCCGCTGCCTCCTCTGTGCACTGGGAGTCAATCCCTGCCTGCCACCATTTTCCGGAACGGCCCAGCCCCTCCCGGCCATGCATGTTGCAAAGAGACCATCTCCCAGCCGGCCGCGGCCGAATATCTGCCCATCTGCCTCGTCAGCGGCCCATCTCCCGGTCCCGATCCCTGTGCCGCACCGGATTCAATCTCGCAGCACCGCTATGTCCGGGCTGGAGCGGGAGGAGTGGACGATGGACCTTTCCCAGGGAAACCACGCCAGGTCGAGTGGCCATCTCCGGCATACCGGTAGCTGGAGCGGTCATCTTCGAAACTGCAAGACCAGCCTCCTGCCCCATATTCAGCTGCCACTTCTCTGGACCAGAACCAGAAACAACCACAAAGATCGTGGGCAAGGCTACGGGGGAAAGAGCGGTCAGGACGACATGATTCATGGCATTACTCTTTGTAATACCTGTAATTTTCACCCCCGCAGGTGACCCATCCGAGCTGTGGATCCGGGCGTCTGCAGAAAACCCCAGCCAACCCAGCAACTGGGCGACAGCCACGTCTGCTGCTGGTGCCTCCATGGCTGCGTTCAGCTTCTCCCGGATAGCAAGCCGCACCCCGTAGAGGGCAGTAATGGGAATGCCCTGTGTACCACACACGACACGGGCAATCGCTTCTTCCTGCTGCTTTAGCAATGCAAGTGGTGCAGCGCCCACAGACCGGGACTGCGTATCACGGATCCGGATCTCCACTGGGGGAGTCAGTGGCCGCACAGTACGCGACAAGGGGAGCGCATCCCGGGCTGGAGCATACATCCGCTGCGCCTGCGCAGTGGTCAGATCGCGGCCCGGATCTGCACCAAACTCAAAGCGCCAGTGAACCCCATTGCCCAGCGGCTGGTCCTGCGGGATCAGGCCATCCTTGCCATACCCCGCCAGGGCGTCCACAATCGCCTCGGCATCCCGTTGCACTGTTGCCCTGCGGGGAAGGTAAAAAGTCACCGCCTTGTTGCGCTGCGGGCTGGAGCCGTCCCGAAACAGTGCTGGACCAGCAGCCTTCAACCCGAGCCCAAGACTGGTGGCCAGTCCCCTGGTCAGGGCAAGGATCCGCTCAACATCGGCCCGGCTCTCACCATAGACATGCAGCTTGTAGCCGCTCTGGGTGGCTGGGAGAACCTGCTCCATCCACACCATGCCCGATATCAGTTCTGCCCTCCACTGGCTGTCCTGGAGATTGCCTTCATAGCTGCCCTGGTCAGTGTCTGCCAAGCTATTCCCTGCAAACGGACACAGCAGAGACAATGGTCCATCCGTGTGTGAGCGCATATGGCATGGCGCTGGTGTTGCCTGCGGTGGTGCAGCTCCAGCTGCACTAACCTCTTCGCGGCCAGATGCAGTAGGGTGGACAGCATGTGCAGGGCAGTAACATGCAGAAAATGCGGCAGACCGACGTGGAAAGGCTGCGGGGCACACGTAGAGCAGGTTCTCGGTAATGTACCACCAGAAAAGCGGTGCCAGTGCCCAGTTGAGGCAAGGCCCACTTCCAGACGGCGGTTCTGGTTCTTCTGAGAGGACACAGGGCCCCAACCTGCACAGGGCCATCCCTTGCGGTTGCGGAAAGCGGCCGCAGTGCCTCAGGCGCGGCGGTAGCGATGGACAGCGAGCGGAATGAAGACTGCCAGGATCAGCGCCGCCCAGACCAGGGAGCTGACCACATTAAGGGAGACAGTGCCTCCAAGACTCGAGAAGTGGGCAAACTCACCTGCCTCCTGGGGACCCGCCATCAGCTGGCGGGCAGCGTCAACGGCGATAGTGAAGGGGTTGACCTTGGCAAAATCGTGCAGCCACCACGGCATAGAGTCAACTGGCACGAAGGCAGAGCTGACAAACGTGAGAGGAAAGACCCAGATAAAGCCAGCTGACTGAACCGCCTCGGGATTGCGGATCGCGATCCCGAGGAAAGCACTGACCCAGCTGAATGCGAAGCCAAACACGATGATGAGGGCACAGCCGCCAATCAGGCCGAGCGCCCCGCCATGGGGGCGATAGCCAGTAAGCACCCCCACCAGCAGCATGAGGGCAACGATAAAGACATTGCGCACGGTGTCGGCCACCGTCCGGCCCACCAGCACTGCCGACCGACTCATGGGCATGGAGCGAAAGCGGTCTATGATGCCGTTGTTCAGGTCGTTAGCCAGCCCAATACCGGTTAGCATCGAGCCAAATACTGTTGTCTGAACGAAGATTCCTGGCATCAGATAGTCGGCATAGGGACCGCCGGTCTTGATCGCACCACCAAAGACGTAGCGAAACAGGAGAACAAACATGACCGGCTGGATAGTCGAGAAGACCAGCATCTCGGGCTGCCGCATGGTGTGTTTCAGCGCCCGGCGGACCATCTGGAGCGAGTCGCGCAGGATCCATTGTGGACCGGTAGGGAGCGTGCGTACGAGCGTGCTCATTCCCCGCTCTCCACCGACCGCTCGAGTGGTAGCGCCGACTCGGCGCCGTGGCCAGTAAGTGCAAGGAACACGTCATCCAGCGTTGGACGGTGAATGGCAAGATCCGAGACCTCTACCCGGGCACTGTCAAGGCGACGCACCACCTCAGCCAGCACCTCCCCACCCACCCGCACTGGCAACCGGAGCGACTGGGTCTCGCGGTCTAGGGTGGCATCACTGGAGCCGAGCCCGGCAAGAGCGGCCCGCGCGGGCTCAAGCTCTGTCAGCTCGGTGACCCGCAACTCGAGCACATCGCCGCCAACGCGCGCCTTGAGCTGGTCCGCGGTGCCCTCAGCGATCACCCGGCCACCATCGATGACCGCGATGCTCTGTGCGAGGCGGTCAGCCTCCTCAAGATACTGGGTGGTAAGCAGTAGCGTGGCGCCATCCCGCACCAGGCCGCGAAGCACATCCCATAGCTCGAGCCGGCTGCGAGGGTCCAGGCCGGTGGTGGGCTCATCGAGGAAGAGGACCTCGGGCCGGGCGACCAATGCAGCCGCGATGTCCAGGCGACGGCGCATGCCTCCCGAGTAGGTCTTGACCCTCCGTCCTGCGGCTTCGGTCAGCTCGAAGCGCTCAAGCAACTCATCAGCGCGCTGACGGGCAGCGGCCGCGCCAATCCGGTAGAGCCGACCCATCATGACCAGGTTCTCGCGCCCGGTTAGCAGCTCATCGACGGCGGCGAACTGGCCAGCGAGCGCAATCCGGTGGCGCAACTCGGAGGCATGGCGAACCACGTCAAGGCCGAGCACGCTCGCCTTCCCTGAGCTCGGTACCAGCAGGGTCGCCAGAATCCGGACCATGGTGGTCTTGCCAGCCCCGTTGGGGCCAAGCAGGCCCAGCACAGTGCCACGTGGCACCCGCAGCGAGGCACCACGCAGCGCCTCGACCCGGCCATAGCTCTTGCCCAACTGCTCGACAACGACGGCATCCTCGGCCACCGTTCACCTCCTGTTCTGCCGGTGTCGACTTGCAGCAAAACCAGCCGGAAGACACCAGATTTTCCTGTAGCACGATAGCAGGGAAAGATCAGCGGATGACACTGCAAACCACCGCCCTCTGGACGGGTGCAACCGTGCAACCATGCCAGAAGGCTCCAAAGAATGCAAAGAGAAAGGGCGCAGTGCGCACACGCGCGCTACGATGAGCCCTGTGAAGGAATCCGCAGCCCGGTTTGCCGGCAAGACCAGGCTCTCGCTTGCAGTGGCAGACTGCACGGACTTTCTTGCCGCCCTGCCAGATGATTCAGTCGACCTGATCATCACCGATCCCGCCTATTCTGGCATGAACAACTACCTGAAACTGGGCAGGGGGCGAATTGTCGGGGAATACAAGGACGCAGGCGAAGAGGGGGCAAAATGGTTCCCTGAGTTCATCGACAACCCGCCATCGTTCTCCCGGTTCCTTACGCAGTGCCAGCGCGTACTCCGCAACAACCGGCATGTCTACATCATGTTCGACAGCTACTCGTTCATCAGCCTTGCGCCGCTGGTGCGCAACGCCCTTGATGTAAAGAACGTCATAGTGTGGGACAAGATGCATATTGGCATGGGTCATTATTTCCGCCGGCGCCATGAGCTGATTCTGTTCGCCAGCAAGGGAAGACGCTCTATCCCAAGCAGGGGTATGGCCGATATCTGGGAGGTCCCACGAATTGTGCGACCACACTATCCCACCCAGAAACCGGTGGCGCTTTTTTCAAGGATGATTGAATGCAGTGCCGAACCTGGGTTTACGGTTTGCGACCCATTTGTCGGAAGCGGCTCCTCGGCAGTGGCAGCCCTCCTTGCGGGTTGCAACTTTATCGGGGCTGACATTTCCAGCCGGGCTGTGGACATTGCAAACGACAGATGCACCGAACTGCTGGCGACTGGGATAGATCCCCTGGAAAAGACTGTACAGCTGGCTAGCGCCTGACCAGTCAGCGTCTCGCTCCCGGCCTGGTCAGTTAACTGGCAACTCCCCACGGGCACGCGCAAGTACCCGTTGTGCCGCCTCTGCCAGCTGCTCCCCGATAGCCACCTCCAGCCTGTCAATGGAAACCCTCACCTGTGCCATCGTGTCGCGGTTGCGAATGGTAACTGCATGATCCTGCAGGGACTCAAAGTCGACTGTGATCGCAAGGGGTGTGCCTATCTCATCCTGCCTGCGATACCTGCGCCCTATCGACTGGGTCTGGTCAAAGTCAACCGACCAGCGGGATCGGAGTCGCTCCACCAGGGAGAGGGAAAGTCCTGTCAGCTCCGGCTTTTTTGAGAGCGGAAGTATCGCCAGCTGGAAGGGGGCGATTGCTGGATGAAAGCGCAGCAACACCCTCTTTTCACCGCGCACCTCTTCCTCATCGTAGGCATCCATCAGCGTAACGAGGAGAGTCCGGTCAACTCCCACGGCCGTCTCTATGACATAGGGAAGAAATCTCCTGTTGGTCGCCGGATCGAAATAGGTGAGATCCTTTCCGCTGTGCTGCTGGTGGGCACCCAGATCGAAATCGGTCCGGTCCGCAATGCCCTCCAGCTCACCCCACCCAAACGGAAACAGGTACTCCACATCCGAAGTGCCCGCGCTGTAATGGGATAACTCTTCCCTTGTGTGGGGGCGCAGCCGCAGCCGCGCACTGCGTACACCCAGCTCATCCACATACCAGGCAAACCGGTCATCACACCAGTACTCAAACCACTCCCTGTCGCTCCCAGGTTCGCAGAACCATTCCATCTCCATCTGCTCAAATTCCCGGGAGCGAAAGATGAAGTTGCCGGGCGAGATCTCGTTCCTGAAGGATTTCCCGGTCTGGGCTATGCCAAATGGGAGCGAGTGGCGGGTTGAGTTCAGAATATTGGCAAAGTTGACAAACTGTCCCTGAGCGGTCTCGGGGCGCAGAAATACTTCATTCAGATCGTCCTGGACCGGGCCCAGGAAAGTCCGAAACATCAGATTGAACTTCCTGGATTCCCCAAGCGTCCCATCGCACTCCGGACAGCCGGCTCCAGTTTTGCCCCTGGCCCGCCGTTCATCCTCCAGGTGATCCTCACGCCACCTCCGGTGGCACGCAGCACATTCCACCAGCGGATCGGAGAATGAGCCGACATGTCCGCTTGCTACCCAGACCTCACGATTCATGATGATCGCAGTTTCAATCGGCTCGATATCTCCCCTGCGCTCTACCATGCGATTCCACCACGACTGTCGTATGTTGCGGCGGAGTCTGACCCCAAGCGGACCAAAGTCATACAGTGCGTTTATTCCACCGTATATCTCGCTCCCCGGGAACACAAAGCCCCTCCGCTTGCAGAGCGAGATAAGCAGGTCAAATGAGACACCGCCATCCAGCTCTGCCTTTTTGCCCCCATCGGGGCTTGCATTCTCCAGAGAGGCAGGAGTAGCGGCACCAGATTCAAATTCAGACATGATGGCTAGTCTAGCGGCTAACCCCGCCAGAATGCCCTCTGCCCACTGGACATGGCAAAGCAGGGCACCCTACTGCAGCAGTCCCTCCAGCACTGGGACCGAGCGAAAATGATGTTCACCCTGGTAGCCGAGCAGATCAGTCGCAGCCGCAAGCAACTGGAGTTGCTCCTGCCGTGGTAGTGCCACACGGCCAAACACTTCACGTTCATCGCGACAGATGACTCTCAGCACCTTCAGACTCCGCAGGGAAAGGGAAAGAAAGTGCCCGCTGCTGGCGCAGGAGGGGCACACGACCCCTCCCAGCCGACCGGAAAAGCCGCCATCATCTGCCTCAAGCAGGACGCCACAGGCAGCGCATTCGTGCACCAGTGGAGCGTACCCGGACCGTACCGCAAACCGGATGAGAAACCAGAGCAGCCCCTTGACCGGATCTGGGGCCGCGCCGCAATCGGTGAAAGCCAGGAGGGCAAGATCGAACAATCCAGGATCAGCGACCCCTGGATCCACCAGCGCGTCGAGTACCTCAGCGCATACTGCTGCCGTTGTCGCACGCTCAAGCTCAAAGTTTGCCTCCAGCCGGGAGCGGGCCCTGGCACCAGTGATGACATCCATAGTGCCTCTTCCGGATGCCAGCACCAGGTCGACATGGGTAAACAGGTCCAGATGGGAAGCCAGCCGACTCTGCGGCCGCCTGACACCCCTTGCGACCAGAGCCACCTTTCCGCGCCCACGGGTAAGGACAGTAATAATGCGGTCGTACTCTGACCAGTCTGCGCGCCGCAGCACAATCCCCTCTTCAGTATAGGTTGGCACCCGGCTAGGTCCCGTTCTCCTGCACTGGTGGAGGCTCGCTCTCCTCTTCTGCGGCTCCCTCATCTTTCGTGTCAGCCTCGCCATGCGCTGCGCCCAGGCCAGCCTGCTGCCCGGAGAGCGACTCTGGGGAAGTGGGCAAAGGTGCCGTGTCAGTACCGACTGCTTCCGCCAGGACTGGCACTGCCGGGGCCTGAACGTCCTCGCCACCTGCGCTTGGCGCACTGGAGGGCCGGAAGAACGGCTCAGGACTGCGCACACGCACCGACTGAATACTCTGCCTCCGGATCGATTCCACCACTATCTCAGCGTTGCCAAGCGTCACCACCTCTCCTGCCTTGGGGATCTCTCCCAGCAACTCGTACACCAGGCCACCGATTGAGTCCGCATCTACATCCGGAACGTCCATGTGCAGCAGCTCACAGACATCATCGATTGATACGCGTGCCTGGAGCAGCACTTCCCGGTCTGAGAGAAACTGCATCTCCTCCGGCTCGGCCGTATCGTATTCATCCCGGATGGGGCCCACAATCTCTTCGATCATGTCCTCAATCGTTATTATCCCTGCGGTGCCACCGTACTCATCCACCACTACTGCGAGATGTATCTTTCGCTCCTGCATCTCATGAAGAAGCTCTCCCACCTTCTTTGTTTCGGGAGTAAAAAGTGGCTCCCGGGCAAGCTCCCGGATCGGTGTCGCGTCGTCTGACCGCACTCCATGCTGCAGGAGATCCTTGGCATAGACAACACCTACGATGTTGTCTATGCTCTCCTCGTAAACCGGAACCCGTGAATGTCCATGCTCGAGAATGAGCGAAATCATGTCGCTGGCGTGCTTGTCCACCGAAAGCCCAATCACGTCGACCCGCGGCACCATGATCTCCTTGACAGACTTATCGGTCATGTCCAGCACCCCATGGATCATCTCGCGCTCTTCCTGCTCCACCACGCCCTGCTCTTCGCCCACCGTAATCATGAGTTTCACGTCATCCTCTGTCATAAATGGGCCAGGAAGGGCCCCGCCCCCGCTGAACGGGCGCACCAGGGCGGCAGCAATTGCGGTAAGGGCAAAAATAACAGGGCGAAGCACAGTGGTGACCACTGTCACTGGTCCTACCAGTGCAAGTGCCAGCTTTTCGCTAAAGCGCAAGGCAAAGGTCTTGGGCGCAATTTCACATGCGATGAGTACAACCAGGGAAAGGACAACAGTTATCAGGGCCTGGGAGATGGACCTGGCATATTCCACCCCAATAAGGGCAGCAGCCGTAGACGCCGCGATGACCGCCACTGTATTTACCGCAAGTATGGTGGAAAGGTAACGGTTGGGATCTGCACGCAGTCGGAAGACAGCCCGCGCCCTGGAATTGCCCTCATCGGCAAGAAGCCGTATCCGCATCCGGCTGACACTGGTAAGTGATGTCTCAGCCGCAGCGGCAAGCGCAGCAGCAATCAGGGATACCACCAGTATGACAACGTAGATGGTCATGCGTGCCCATCCCTGCTCTGGGGTCGGGCCTTACTCCTGTTCTTCATTGGAAAAGCTCGCTCACGCTACGTCCCTCATGCACCCGCAGAATGGCCTCTGCGAGAAGTGGGGCAACACTGAGCACCACCAGTTTAGCGTGCGGCTCGACCAGATCGGGAAGAGGGACTGTGTCTGTAACGCATACCTGGTCGATGGGAGCGGAATCGAGCAGCTCCAGCGCCCCCTCGCTGAATACGCCATGAGTTGCCACAACGTCGACTGAGGTTGCTCCGCTCGCCATCAGGGCCGTGGCGGCGCTGGCCAGTGTCCGCCCTGTGCTTATCAGGTCGTCTACCACCACGCAGTGCGCACCTTCGACATCGCCAACCACATGGACTACTTCGACCTGCTCTGCCTTGGGACGCCGTTTGTCAATTATTGCTATGGGTGCATCCAGGCGCCGGGCCAGCGCCCTGGCACGGAGCGCTCCACCAGTATCCGGTGAGACCACCACCAGCCGCCCGCAGTCCCGCTGGACAATATGCCGGGCCAGGATCTTCGAGGCGGTAAGGGCATCGACAGGAATATCAAAAAAACCCTGGATGGCATCCGCATGGAGATCCAGCGCAATGATCCGGCTGGCACCGGCCATTTCGATGATATTGGCCATAAGTTTGGCACTTATCGGGTCACGGGGCTGTGTTTTTTTCTCTTTCCGCTGATAGCCGTAATACGGAATCACCGCAGTAATCCGTGCTGCCGAGGCGCGCCGGAGTGCATCGAGAATTATAAAAAGCTGTACCAGGTTCTCATTGACCGGTCGGCACGTAGGCTGCACAACAAACACATCCTTGCCCCGGATGGACTGATGGATCTTTACATCAAACTCCCCATCCGTAAAGACAGTCACATCCATGGCGGCCAGTGGCTGGCCGATGTAATCTGCTACACGCTGGGCGAGGAAGTGATTGGCAGAGCCTGAGAGGAGGACGAGATCGCCATGCTGACTGGTACTCAACTGCCGTCTCTCCCGCTATGGGCAGCGGCACGCTGACGCTCTACCCACCCTGCCACCTCGTGCTGCCGCTGCCGGGCAACGGCAAGGGCGCCTGGGGACACGTCTGCGGTTATGACTGAACCAGCCGCCACGTAGGCCCCAGCTCCAATATTCACCGGAGCCACCAGAATGGCATCGCTCCCAATGAAGGCGCCAGCCCCGATTCCGGTCCGGAACTTGGTGGATCCGTCATAGTTACAGGTCACCACCCCAGCGCCAATGTTCACGTCCTCGCCAACATCACTGTCGAGCACGCTGCAAAAATGGCTGATCCGGGAACGGTCGCCCACACTGCTGTTCTTTATCTCTGCGTGGGTGCCCACCCTGACTGATGACGCCAGAATGGTGCCAGGGCGGATCCGGACGTACTCCCCAATCTCAACGTCGTCCCCAATCCGTGAATCCTCCAGTACCGATCCACCGATGCGAACCCGGTCACCGACCTGCATCCCCTGCAACCGGGCTCCGGGCCCAATTTCGCAGTCCACCCCGACCCTGACCCCCCGGCCCAGCGTGGTCATTGGATGGATCACGGTATCTGGACCAACAGCAACATCGCTGGTTATGAAAGTGGTGTCTGGATCCTCAATGGTCACGCCATGCTGCATAAGGCGTCGAATGGTACGGTGGCGCAGCAGCTGGCTGGCAAGCGCCAGCTGCTCCCTGTCATTTACTCCCTGCACCTCACCAAGGTCATCGGAGAGGATGGCGGTAACCCGTGGGTACATAAGCTCCACAAGCTCGGTGAGATAGTACTCGCCCTGGGCATTTCTGGTTGTAAGCCTGGAAAGGAGCGGCCAGAGGGCCGCGCCCCAGAAGGCATAAACTCCGGCGTTGCACTCCTTGAGCGCGGTCTGGGCAGGCTCAAGGTCGCGTTCCTCCAGTATCTTCTCAACCTTCCCCTCGCGGTCCCGCACGACCCTCCCCCACCCTGAAGGCTCTTCCAGCGTTGCTGTGAGCAAGGCGCAGCTGGCAGCAGCACGCTCCCTTTCCGCACAAAGCTGGCCAATGGTTCCGGGCCTCAGCAGGGGCAGGTCTCCATTCACCACCAGCACCACGCCCTGGGTGCGTAGCTCCTCTGGTACCGAGCGCAGTGCATCACCACTACCAAGTGGCTGTTGCTGGGGAACACAGACTGCCCGCTCACCAATTTCAGCCGAAACTGAGCGATCCGAGCTGGGCACGACCACCACTGGAGAAAAACCGGCAGCCTCCACCGCATCGAGTACCAGATGGATCAGCGCACGACCATCCAGCTGTTGAAGCAGCTTGGACCTGCGGCTCGCCATACGCGTACTGCGCCCTGCGGCAAGGATGACCGCCTGGGGGGTATCAAGCATGTAAGGGCAAGTATACGGAGATGTACGGCGGTCTCGCCGGACACGGGAGAGAGGTGGCTCCTGTGCCGCGAACGAGCCAGTCAGACCCAGATGGAGAGAGACGTGCGCCAGAAACATGAGGGGGTGCCCAGGCGCTTAGTCCAGGCAAAAGCAGGACATAGGAGGCAGATGATCGGCTTGGGGAGAGCTCTTACCGGGATGTACCATATCGGTACAGTGGGGAGTCGCCAAGTGGTAAGGCAGCGGACTTTGAATCCGCCATTCGCAGGTTCGAACCCTGCCTCCCCAGCACGGCACCAAAGGAGCCAGGCATCCTGGCTTCTGCGCTGTGCTGCCCCGTACGCCAGAGAGTTGAGGGACCCCCATTGAAAACCGCCAGCCGATTACTGGACCGCACCTTCCCCTCGCTGCGTATTCGCAACTACCGACTGTTCTTTGTGGGCCAGATAATCTCAGTGACTGGAACCTGGACCCAGACGGTTGCCCAGGCCTGGCTGGTGCTAAAGCTTACCCATAGCGGGGTGGCACTCGGGACAGTAGTGGCCCTGCAGTTTCTCCCCGTACTCCTGCTGGGCGCCTATGGGGGCCTGATCGCAGACCGGGTCAGCAAGCGCAAGCTGTTGCTGGTCACGCAGGTAATATTTGGACTGCTGGCTACCATCCTGGGCGTCCTTACTGCCACAGGTCTTGCGACCATCCCCCTGGTGTATCTGCTTGCCCTCCTGCTTGGCTGCGTAAACGCATTTGACAACCCCACCAGGCAAGCCTTTGTGGTTGACATGGTCGGAGCAAAAATGGTCTCCAATGCGGTCAGTCTTAACAGTGTTGTCATGAACGCAACCCGCATGGTAGGGCCAGGCGTTGCGGCCGCGCTCATTGCCGGGGCAGGAATTGCCCCCTGCTTTTTTGCCAACGCCATCTCCTATCTGGCCGCAATCGCTGCCCTCCTCATGATGCGCACAAGTGAGCTGAACCTCCGGGAAAAGATATCGACCGCACGCGGACAGGTCAGGGAGGGAATCGCCTATGCATGGAGCAACCCAACGCTTCGAACGCTCCTGCTGATGATGCTGTTCATAGGGGCAATGACCTTCGAGTTCCAGGTCAGCCTGGCGCTGCTGTCAAGCTCCACCTTCCATGATGGGGCGGCTGGATACGGTCTTTTGCTTTCGGTGCAGGGAGCAGGATCTGTGGCTGGGGGCCTGCTCGTTGCGAGCCTCCGCCGTACCGTCTCGACGCGGGCCATTGCCGTACTGGCCGCGCTTTTTGGCTTGTTCATGCTGGGCGCAGCTGCCTCTCCAGGGATTGCCATGGCAGCCATCTTCCTCATCCCGACCGGAGCAGCCGGGATTGCCTTCTCGGCCCTGGTTAGCACCAACCTGCTCCTGCGCTCCAGCCGGCAGATGCGCGGCAGGGTTATGGCGCTCTACTCCATAGCCCTGATGGGTAGCACTCCAGTCGGTGCACCACTGGTGGGCTGGATTGCCCAGCTGCTCGGAGCGCGGTGGGGTGTCGCTTCCGGGGGAATCACAGCGCTGGGTGTAGGGCTTGTAGTTATCCTGTTTGTGCAACGGGAAGCACATACTCCAGCAATCGCGGCAATGGAACCATCGGGGGCCAGTCCCGCAGCCGAGGCAAACTGAACTGGTTCCCCTGCTGCGGCGCTACCTGGGCACAAGCAAACCGACCCCTGCTCAACGACGCCCGCCGAAGCTACCAAAAGGCAGGGGCCCTGCAGCTTCCCGAGTGGGCAGAGCCACGAATTCCCGTTCCCCTGCCGACCGCAACCCGCCGACAGACATGCCTCCTGGAGCCGCGGTGCCGGCCCTCTGGAGAGTTAGACCCCCAGCCTTCTTCCAGCGAACCGCTGTTTCTTCCTAGGCGACGCCCGCCATACCAACCATGGGCTTGTTCAGTGTGATGTTGCCGGTTGATCCATATCCTCCGGCATCACCAAATGGGAAGATACCGCCATCCGCAGCCACCAGCCAGTAGCCCTTGCCATCTGGAGTTGCAGCCATGCCGACCACCGGCTTGTTGAGATGAATGTCTCCGGTTGATCCATATCCTCCAGCATCACCAAACGGGAAGATGCCGCCATCTGCAGCCACCAGCCAGTAGCCCTTGCCATCTGGAGTTGCAGCCATGCCGACCACCGGCTTGTTGAGATGCTGCCCTGCCATTGAGCCATAGCTCACAGCGTCACCAAACGCATACACGTTGCCGTCGCTGCCAACCATCCAGTAGCCCTTGCCATCTGGAGTGGACACAATCCCGACAACAGGTGCGCTGATGTACTGCCCTGCCATTGAGCCATAGTTCACAGCGTCACCGAACGGGAATACTGCCCCGTCAGCACCGACCAGCCAGTATCCCGCTCCATCTGGAGTAGCAGCCATTCCAGCTATTGTGGTGTTGAGCTTCATGCCTCCAGTAGAGCCGTAGCCTACGGCGTTGCCAAACGGGAAGATGCCGCCATCTGCAGCTACCAGCCAGTACCCCTCTCCATTGGGAGTGGATGCCATGCCAACCATGGGCTTGTTCAGTGTGAT
>JAJZMA010000233.1 GCA_021850405.1 bacterium | reverse complement strand
GGTATTCGGGCTGGATGAAGCTGAAACTGAATGATGGCACAGTAAAAAAGCTCACCCTCTACAATATCTATGAAGGCGGAAATGGTAGCTACCGCGCGCGGCGGATGGCAGAGGCGGCCGTGCCAGTCGACAGGCAGTGGGTGGCGGTACTTAAAGCAGCCAGCGTTATGGTGGAGGGTGATGGAAAGACATCATCGTCTACCTATCTCAAAGTGGTTCTTGTCGTGCTGTTGATGGTTGTTGCGGTAACTGCTCTTGTGCTCTTTGCCGCGGCCCTGTTTGGACTGCATCCACGCTGAGAGTTCAGCGATCCCGCATACTTGCACACCATTGCACGAGACGATTGCTTCTTTAACCTGTAGCCAGGCCGCAATCCGCGTCTGAACATGAGATGGGCCCAGTTGCCCTGCTGGGCTTGAAACCCAGGGTCATGGGGGGCCGCCCAGGTTGCATCCTGGGCCCGGGAAGACTATGGAGTTGTAGAAATCGGAGAAGGCTCCTGTGCTTGCGCCTGAGCTATAGGTGTAGACAACCTGGAGTACGGCTCCGCCTCCCTCAGCAAGGTTCAGTGTTGCGGTCTCCTTAGATCCCTGGCTTGCCAGTGTCTCTGGGTCAGTTCCCCCACAGACGCCGACCTGCTGTGTCTGCTGTATCGACCCTCCCCCTGGCGAAGGAGCTGCGGAAGGATAGAGGGTTACAGTAATGGACTGGTTGCTGTTGTCACTGCTGAAGACAACACTGCTGGACCCCAGAACGTAGGTCCAGTCAGAGCGGTAGAGCACCGTAAACTGGGGAGAGGCAGAAACGTATGTTTCCATCACATGGGGCGTGCTCAGAGCAGGATTGGACGATATCCAGCCACTGGTGGCGGAGTCTTTCACGTGGTACCAGCCTCCCCCAGCAGCTGTATAGCCCAGCACTGAGAGTTGCACCCCCTGGGCGAGGATCCCTTCAACACTCGCCGTAAGCGAAGGACCTGTACGAATGTTTAACCCGTCAGGAGTGAGCACCGTCCTGACCCCGCCAGTAGCGCCGGCAGCCCCAGGAGCGGCACTGGCAGATGGTGCAGCCGTCGCCAGGGGAGAATTGGTGGCCACCTGATTCCCCTGCACGGCAGCGCACGCCGAAAGACAGATAACTGGCATAAGAGCCAACAGCAGAATGAACCTGGGCCGACCGTGACCTCCTGTCATGGGCATATGACAGGGCCGATCAGAAGTTTGCACGCGAGGTTGAAGGCTGAATTGCCCCCTGGTCTGTTCTTGGAGCATATGGAACCTGAATCTCCCCGTCTGGGCGCGATACACAGCCGGGGCAGAGACTGGCCACCCTGCCTTCATACAGGACGGCCGCCAGGCGATACAACGGAATAGTCCTGCCACAGCGAGCACATCTTCCCAGAGCTGCCACCTGCTCACCTCCTTGCTGCTACATGTAAGCTGAAACCAGCGGGGTCACTCCCACAGTTGTGGCCGTGCTGGCCGAACCAGAACCACGTTGGTCGGGAAGCGCGGACTCGAACCGCGGACCCCTGGTCCCCCAGACCAGTACTCTAACCAGCTGAGCTACTCCCCGAGCAGATCACAGTTTACCGGATCACCCCATCCTGATAAAGGCACGAGCGGGAGACCACTGCTGGCTGCGACCCTCTGCCAGGCCAGAGAGCCCGCAACGGGCAATGTCTCAGCGTACCGCGCGCGGCGCCTCCACCACTTCATCGCGTGGCTCTCTGGCCATAAGCGCTGCTACGGCCGCCTCCACCGTAACGTGATCAAACAGCACCGAAGCAACCGCACTGGTAATGGGAAGCTCCAGCCCGGCGTCTCCTGCAAGCCGCAACGCAGCTGCTGCAGTATCCACGCCCTCTGCAACCCCAACCTGCTGCAGGGCATCAGGAAGGGGCACCCCTCTCCCGACCAGTTCTCCAAGCGTCCGGTTCCGTGAAAGAGGACTCCAGCAGGTCACCATACAGTCACCAACTCCCGACAGCCCCCAGAAGGTCAACTGGCTCGCTCCGAGCGCGACCCCAAGTGCAGCAATCTCAACCATCCCCCTTGCCACCAGTGCCGCCTTGGCGTTGGCCCCAAAGCCCATTCCGTCAGAGATACCCGCCGCAATGGCAATTACGTTCTTCAGGGCACCACCATACTGCACGCCAACAATGTCCGCAGCGCTGTAAAAGCGCAGAATCGGCCCGGTACACAGGTTGCGTGCGTCCATCGCTGCCTTGTGGCCAAAGCAGGCCACAACTGTAGCTGCATGCTGCCCGCCAAGTATCTCTTCAGAGATGTTTGGCCCACTGATGACCCCAACCCGCGCACGCTCTGCTGATGCATGCAGGGCCAACTCCCCGGCCAGGAATGCAGCTGGAGGCAATCCACTGCGCCGCTCCAGCCCCTTGGCGGCAGACAGGAGGAGTGCGGCATCCGGGACCCATTGCCTGGCAGCGCCAGCTACCTCTCCGATGGCATATGTAGGAACTGCAAATACGACCAGTTCGGCACCACGCAGTGCATCTGCGATGGCTCCTTCGACTCTGACCCCCTCGCTCAGAATAGTGTCCCCCAGGCGGGGATGCCGCCTCGCTTGTGCGATCTGTCTCCGGACTCCGGCACCAGAGGGCAACATCCTTTCCCTCAGTGGCAAAGGTGTGAGCCAGGGCAAGCCCCCACCGCCCTGCACCGAGGACTGCAATCACTCCTGTCCCCGCTTGCGCAGGACAAACCGCAATCTCGTGCCTGCGAACCCAAACTCCTGACGCAGACGGTTTTCAAGGTACCGTTCATATGCAAAATGCATCTGCTCTGGATCATTTACGAAAAGTACGATGGTTGGCCTTGAGGCAGCTGCCTGTGCTGCGTACAGGATCTTGAGCCGTAACCCCTTGTGGACGCGGGGCGGATGTTCTTCTACTGCCCGACGGATAGCGTTATTGAGCGCACTGGTAGGGATTCGAAACTTCCTGGCGTCTCCCACCTTCACGGCGGCATCAAGAACAGCAGTCGAATGCCTTCCGGTCAAGGCCGATACCGTCAGTACGGGCACATCCGGGATAAAGTCAAACATCTGCTGCATATTGGGCCGAAACAGCTTGTCCGACCGCTTCTCCTCATCCAGAAGATCCCATTTGTTCGCGACAACTACAACTCCCTTGCCAGCATCCACCGCGTACCCGGCGATGTGCCGGTCCTGCACGACGACCCCTTCGTTACTGTCAACCACCAGCAGGACCACCTCAGCGCGTTCTATCGCCCGCATTGAACGCAAAAGACTGTAGTGTTCGATGTCGGTCGTCACTACACCCCGCCTTCTGATTCCGGCGGTATCGACCAGACGGATCCGCCTCCCATCATGCACAAGCACAGTGTCAACGGTGTCCCGCGTAGTGCCCGGAATGTTCGAAACAGTGGAGCGCTCCTCACCAAGGAGCCGGTTCAGAAGCGAAGACTTGCCCACATTGGGCCGCCCAACAATGGCAACCGACATTCCCCTGTCAGGGGCGTCCCGTGCATCCGATACATCCCCCTCCTCCCACTCCCAGGCAGGGATCCCAGCTTTCTCCTCCCCGGACTGCTGCGGTGGCAGGAGACTTACAACCTGATCCAGCAGATCACCCGTATCCTTCCCCTGGAGAGCGCTGATGAGAAACGGCTCACCAAGACCCAGCGAAAAAAGTTCATGAGAGAAATATGGGTCCAGATGTGAGTCTGCCTTGTTGCCCACCAGTACCACCGGAGTGGTTCCCTGCCTCATGATGGCTGCCACCTCAAGGTCTACCGGGGTAACCCCATCCCTCACATCCACCATGAAACAGCAGACGTCTGCTTCAGCCATTGCCGCCCTGGCCTGTGCCTGGGCTGCACTGGCTATCTCATCGCCACGCGCCGGATTGCGCAGCACCTCTGGCACCAGACCAGCGGTGTCAACAACCGTAAAGGCTCGCCCACCCCACTCTGTAACGCCATAAAGACGATCCCTGGTCAGGCCCGCAAACTCATCGACAATCGCACGCCTTTCACCAATCAGGCGGTTGAAAAGGGTCGATTTGCCCACGTTGGGGCGCCCCACGATCGCCACGATTCCAGAGGGAGTACCAACCGCGTCCCGGACTCTGCGTCCCTGCTTCCTGGCCACTCTACCGCCGCTGGCGGCTACTCCTCTACCCTCTGGCTGGGGGACGCGGAATGACCAGGAAACGGACGAAAGCCGGTCGTCCTTCGGTCGCTACTGTCAAACATCGCCACAACAGTACTCGGCCGCACCAGAAGGGCTCCTTCCTCACCGGAAAATTCAACAAACCCATCGCCTGATGCGTTCCGGATCTGGGCAAAAACTTCCTGCAGTGATCCCTTGACCAGAATGTCGCTGCCGTTAACCAGACGTAGAAGAGCCATACCACCTCCAGTGAGTGTGTCTGTATGGTAACCCCTGCGGACACCATATGAAGGCGTGCTCAACGCCCACCCCCAGGGGCCACTTTCCCACGCGCAGCCATCAGTCTACACCAGGGGACAGACCGCCGCCCAATCAGCCGGGTGAGCCACTGCCAGATGCATCTACCGCCCAGCCCACTCCCTCGCCAGCCTGGGCGCGCAAGGCTTCCTTCTCACGGGCAAGGAGATGCTCCTTAATCTCTCGCCCTCCCCCAAAACTGAACCCTCCAGAATCGCCACCTGCCGCTACAACCCTATGGCATGGAATGAGCAACGGAACTGGATTACGGGACATCACTCTTCCGACAGCGCGTGCAGCCCCTGGACGACCCACTGCCCGCGCCACTTCTCCATAGGCCATCGTGCAGCCTGACTGGATTGTCGCCACCAGGCGCAGGACAGCTTCCTGGAAGCTGGACGTGAATATCCGCTCATCCACGAGGTGCAGACCAGCCCGTCCCTCCATGAGGGCCACACACACAGCCGCACCCGGTGTAGCCTTCCGTGGAGCCTCCCATGGAGCCTCCCGCCATGCTCTGCCGACCGCCTCCCTGGTCCACTCAGGGGAAGGCAAGCCAGAACGGCTGGTGCTGAGGTTTGTGAGGCTTGCCACGCGCAACACTCCTGCACTGGTCCAGAGCAGGGCTACCTCTCCCGCAATGCTCGGGACAACTGAGAACAGGAGCTGTTCAGGTGCAGCGGTGTCGGTGATTCCGAAGCTCTGATCTGGCGCAACTGGCCTCCCCTGCGGCGCCGCCACCCTTTCCAGAATCGCGGTAGGCTGGCTCACGCCTGTGCCGGTGCTACAGCCAGAAACGGGCGCGAGAAGCTGGCTTCAGCTCCCAGCTCCTCCTCGATTGCAAGCAGGCGGTTGTACTTTGCCACCCTCTCGGACCGGGAGGGCGCCCCACTCTTGATCTGGCCAGCAGCAGTGCCTACGGCAAGATCCGCAATCGACGTGTCCTCCGTCTCGCCACTGCGATGGGAGATGACAAGACCGTAGCTGGCCCTGCGCGCAATCTGCATCGCCTGCAGTGTCTCCGAAAGCGTTCCTATCTGGTTAACCTTGACCAGCAGGGCATTGGCAATCCCCTTGTCCACTCCCTCCTGAAAGATGGTGGGATTAGTGACAAAAATATCATCGCCCACCAGCTGTACCCTGGAGCCAAGGCGCTCAGTCAACTGCCGCCAGCCATCCCAGTCCTGCTCCGCCATTCCATCCTCAAGCGAGACGATGGGGTAGCTGCCGATCCAGCGCTCCCACAAATCAACCATCTGGGCCGAAGAGTAGGTAACGCCTTCCCGTTCAAGGTGATAAGCACCGTCCCGCCAAAGTTCAGAGGCAGCAGGGTCAAGGGCGAAGGCGACATCTTCGCCGCAGGCATAGCCAGCCTGCTCTACTGCCCGGCAAAGCAGCTCCAGAGCGTCCTCGTTATGTGCAAGAGGTGGTGCAAAGCCGCCCTCGTCCCCCTGACTGGTTGGAAGGCCCCGGCCTGCAAGTACATCCCGCAAGGCATGAAAGCACTCTGCGCCCATCCTCAGGGCCTGGGCAAAACTCGTTGCACCCACAGGGACAAACATGTACTCCTGGAAATCAGTGCCGTCCTTGGCGTGAGCCCCCCCGTTGAGCACATTAAACTGGGGCATGGGCAGAAGTGGGGCACGCTCGCCCCCCCCCAGGAATTTGTAGAACGGCAGGTGCTCTGACTCTGCCGCAGCGCGCGCTACCGCAAGGCTGGTCGCCGTTGTGGTGTTCGCACCCACTGGCTCTGGGCCCTGGTCCAGCTCTGCAAGGACAGCGTCCACTGCCGCAAGATGGCGAGCCTCCATGCCAAGAAGACGGGAGCGGACAGCTCCTTTTGCCATGGCAACGGCCTTGAGCACCCCCTTTCCCCGGAACACCGCCATATCCCGGTCGCGCAGTTCCACTGCTTCTCTTGTGCCGGTACTTGCGCCGCTGGGAGCGTATGCCTCAGCGGTGACGCCATCACTCAGCCAGACCCTGACTGCAAGAGTAGGATTCCCCCGGGAATCCAGCACCTGCCTTGCTGCCACATCAGTAATGGTTGCCTTCCCAGCCATGCTCACTCCTCCTTCGACAGGGCGATCAGCAGGAGTGCGATAGCCCTTATCCCCTTTTTGTACTGACCCAGATCAAATCGCTCATTTGGTGCATGAATCTGTGCGTCCGGAAGCCCGACGCCAAAGAGGACACAGGGGATGCCCAGTACCCGGCCGATCGCCTCAACAGGAGGGATCGATCCCCCTGTTCCTGACTCAACCGGTTCCTTTCCCCAGACCTCGCGCATCACTGCCCGTGCCGCCACAAGCAGCGGCTGCTCCCATGCAATTACCACTGGCCTCCCGGCAGCTCCAACCCTGGTTGTGACCCGCACCTCTGGTGGAGCGTTGCTTTCCAGGAAGGCTGCGACCAGCTCTCCTAGCTGGTGCGGGTCCTGCTCTGGAACCACCCGGCAGCTCAACTTGGCACTGGCACGACTGGGGATGATCGTCTTGGAACCCGGGCCGCCATATCCGGCAGTGATGCCGTTTATTTCACAGGTCGGCCGGGTCCAGAGCCGCTCAAGAGGCGAAAAATCAGGCTCACCCCACAAGGCTGGGATGTTGCCTGCCTCCTTGCGGAACACATCCTCTGAGAAGGGAAGACTCTGCAGGGATGCACTCTCGGCGGGCGTAAGACTCCGCACTGAATCGTAGAAGCCTGGCACCTGTACATGCCCGCTGTCAGAGTGCAGCGAGGCCAGCAGACTAGCCAGCGCCTGGGTGGGGTTGCGTACTGCACCCCCAAAGCCTCCAGAATGCAGGTCGATGTCTGGGCCAGTAACAGTTACCTCAAGCGTTACCAGACCACGCAGCCGGGTGCAGATGCTCGGTACGTCGTGTCCAAAAAAAGCGGTATCTGAAACTATGCACCAGTCAGCAGACAATCTTGGGCGATGCTCCATGAGTATCTGCTCAAAGTGTGCCGATCCAGTCTCCTCTTCCGACTCGATCAGGAGTTTTACATTTACCGGCAGCTGGTCACCAGCAGCAAGCAAGGTTTCAAGTGCCTTGACATGCATCCAGACCTGCCCCTTGTCATCTTCAGCCCCACGGGCAAATAGTGCGCCGTCATGCACCACCGGGGAGAAGGGCGGACTGTCCCACTCTTCGACCGGGTCAACAGGCTGGACATCATGGTGCCCATACATCAGCACAGTGGGCCGTTCCGCGGAGGAGACCTTCTCCGCATATACAGCCGGGTGGTCCGCTGGACCCCAGAACTCTACCGCAAAGCCAAGGCGGGTAAGCCCATCTGCCAGAAAGCTGGCGCTACGCTCCATGTCCACTTTATGGGCTGGATCTGCCGACACACCTGGTATTGAACAGAAGGCGGCAAGTTCATCCACAAACTGGTTCCACCGTTCCTCAATTACCGCAGCCAGAGACTCAGACGTGACAGGGCAAAGGGACATCCCCCTATCCAAGCACACTTGGCAGTGCCACTGCTCCCCTTGCCAGTGGTCCAGTACATACCGTAGCCAATAAAGTGACCTGCCGCCGCCCTTCATGGGGTCGGTGCTGCGAAAACACCACGCGCAAGGAAGGAAAAGAGGTCAGAAAAGGCTCACGGCAACACCACTTCCAGGGCAGATCGGGAACATACGTGAATACTGCCTGCCAGACTGCTACCCCGGGCGGCTGGCGAAGAAAGCATGAAGGGTTTAAATGCAATGCGGGGACGCGAGCTTCGCGCTTTTACGTCGCATAGATACTTGCAATTAGGGAGCATCGGCAGGCAGAGCTACATCACCACAAGAGCATATGCCAGCCAGCTGCTGGACGCAGTACGCTTTACCCTTCCCGCACGCGACACTGCTGGAGGCTACTGAAGCAACCCCTGGTCGGCCGGCACCGGTACATCCGGAACTGGCCAGAATGTCCACAGCCAGATGGCAAACAGCGGTGCGCTGGAGATATCAGTTGCCCCTCCAGAGTAAAAACCTCCAAAACCCTGGCCAATAACCCAGAAAATTGCAAGAACCGCAAAACCTGACCACACGGCGTTCCGCCGGATCTCCCACCACGGCAGCGTAGCCACCAGGATGCAAATGCAGCAGACCAGAATAACAATGGGCCATGCCCAGATACTGTTCTCTGGACTGAGCTGCCACGCCAGCCCAGTCTGTACCGCACCCAGCGGCTGCACCTGTCCAACTGCCTCCATTGCTATATTCATTCCAAGAACAATCGGGCCCGGGTAGCCGGCATACAGAGTCAGCAGGGCACCGGCAGAAAAGATCCCTGTCCAGATCCAGGCCACCAGATGCCTGTACCTGGAACAAGCCTCGGCCAGGCTTGTACCTGGATGCCACCGGTCTCGCGGCAGTGCTATAAGGCCAATCAAGGGATAGATTAGCACCGCACCTGGAAACGTCCCTGCAAACAGGGATGTAAAGCCACCAAAAATAGCCCCCATGTTCTCACCAAAGATCCACACGACCAGCGCCCAGGGGACCGATGCCCAGACCGCCAGCCGGCGGGTAGGGGGATAGATGATTGCGATCCCGATGAGAAACTGGATCCCCGCGAACAGCCAGTTATAGAGCGCTGCGTGGGCTGCCTCAGTCAGGTAGACGGCATGAAAGACAGCTACCATCCAGCTGGGATCGGCCATCAGATCCAGATACAGGCCGTGGGCAAAGGCAGGTGTAAAAAAGTAGTGCTGAAGCTGTAGCAATGAGTCTGCCAACCATACAAGACCCAGCAGAATCGCAACACGGTTTGCGGCCTGCGCTCTCGGGTCAGACGATGTACCTACGGCCCTGCCATGCATGTTGACATCCGCTCGCAGCCGGTATCTTCCGTGGCGCCGAACCGGCGCAGTGGCATACCTGTGCCAGTCGCGCAAGAAAGCCATGCCACGATGATACCCGTACCACCAGTTTCTGCCACCTGTTCTGGGGCACGTGGCGAGACCGGCAGCGATCCGGCAGAGCGTCCAGAACTTACAGGATTACGGACGGGGTAATCCGCGGAGCTGACCCTCGCAGCTTACGTCCCATGGGACACCAGTCGTTACAGGCCCAGCCCCCTGGTAGCTGGACGGGCGGCGGCCTTCGGTGCTGGATGGGCTGGACCAGCTGGGTGTTCAGCGCCAGTCTTGCCAAGCTCGCCAGTTACCCTGGCACCGGAGAATGCTACCGGTCGCCCGGCTAGCCTTACGGCTCCGCCTGCACCCCTTACTGACATGGCAGGGCGCTGCTGGGTGACAGAGCTTAGTTCGCTGCTATCCACCACGGATGCTTCCTGTACGGCAGGTTCAGCCTTGGTGGCCGGCCCGGGCACGTCGACGCCACGTACCGCTGGAGCCCCTGGAACGGATGGGCCAGCCGTCTGCAGCTGCTGTTCCATCTGACGCGCGGCAGCCTCCTGCTGCTTGACCACGGCACGCTCCCGGACCCAGGGAATCTGTTCCACGAAAGCATGCACATACCTGGTGGCCAGCGGAAATGCGGTAAGGAAAAGGGCTGGAACCAGTATGCGGCTCAGGTTCCAGGGAATGAAATGGACCGGGATGAGCAGCGCAAGTGCTGCCTCCAGGGCACCCGCATGGGCCCACCATTTGGCGCCCATCCATGAGTTAAGGCCAACCTTGACTACGGGACCAGCCACAGGCACCTTCTCACTGACCCACTGAGCCCCCTTGAGCAGCAGGTTGGTCGGCAACGGCTCTATGACTGCAAGTCCAAGGACAGGAAGTGCCCACGGAAGGAAGAAAAATGACAACCCGGCAAGTGGTCCATAGACTGCAAGACGCGCTGCCACCTGGGCAGCCATCGCCCTCTCCTTCAGCGGAATGCGATCCAGAAGCTTGGTCAAAGCGCCCATCAGTCCTACCCTCCCCTACTCCGGTTAATTGAGATCAATCTGCAGAACCCTGCAGAACCGTCAGAATAACGGAATCAGAAGAGCCAATACAAGGCCCCGTATTCCCTCAGCCAAAATCTTACTTTAGCGAGATCATTCCCTCAGGAGAAAATCTTACCGAAGGGGATGATGCCTCCCGGAGGATTTCCGAGGGTGAAGAGATGCGGATTGCAGACAGGTATGACATGGCCAGGGATCTTCAGGATCGGTACCAGCGGGCGGGAAAGCATGAACGAGGAGAGATTCTCAACGCCTACTGTTTGGCAACCGGATACCACCGTAAATACGCCATCGGGATACTCCGCGGGCGCCAGAAGCGGACCTCCGCACGGAAGAAGGTGGTCCGCACGCGTCAGTACGGCGTCCCCTTCCGTGATGCGTTGGGGGTGGCCTGGGAGGCCTCAGGATACGTCTGCTCAGAGCGGCTCACACCATTCCTCAAGGAGTTGGTCCCCCTCCTGGAACAGCACGGGGACCTCCATATCGACACTTCGACCAGAGAGCAACTCGTGAGTGCCAGCATCAGCACCGTCGAGAGAACAGTCGCTCCCCTTCGTCGGAGGGATACTCGTCGACGTATGTCACAAACCAAACCCGGCACACTCTTGCGACAGCAGATTCCTGCGCTCGTGGGGCACTGGAAGAATGAAGACATTCCTGGCTATCTGGAGATAGACCTCGTCTCCCATAGCGGCGAGTTTGCCTCTGGAACCTTCCTCTACACCCTCTCGACTGTTGACCTGTGCACCGGATGGACCGAGCGGGTGCCCATTCACGGCAAGGGCCAGGCTGGTGTCATCGCTGCACTCACCCGCGTCCGCGAGCAACTGCCCTTCCCCCTGCGCGGAATCCACCCCGACTCCGGGAGTGAATTCATCAACCACCAGCTCTTTGCCTACTGCCAGGAGAACAACATAGTCTTTACCCGCTCAAGACCATTCCACAGCAACGACAACTGCCATGTAGAGCAGAAGAACTGGACCCTCGTCCGCCGCCTTATAGGGTATGACCGCCTCGACACCCCAGAGCAACGTGCATGGCTGGATGCCTTCTACACCAACCTGCTGCGCCCCTTCGCCAACTGCTTCCAGCCCGTCATGAAGCTCCGCGAGAAGACCAGCGTTGGCCAGCAGACCCGCCGTTTCTACGACACGCCAGCAACCCCCATGCGCCGCCTCCTCGACGGGCACGCCGCACACATCGATTTCAGCCGCCTCAATGCCCTTACCGCCCTCTACACCTCAACCAGCCCACTTACTCTCAAACGGGCCATCGACCATCAGCTGGCAGAAATGCCCCTCAACCTCGGAGGACGCCGCAGTGCCTGATATCACTTCTCCACATATCCCCAATTCGTCCACCCCTTCCCCCCAACCCCCCCATCCCGTTTCTACTACTGCTTCTTCAGTAAGATTTCCTGGTGAGGGAACGTATCAGCCACGGTTAGATTCCTTGCTGATTGACAACGCCCCAAAAGGCGCATCGTGGAAGGTCTGGCGATATGTGGGCCTCCTGGTCCCTGCCCGCTTTTGGCCTTTGCTGCCATCTACGGAATTGCCCTCTTGCATACCCCCTGGGCAGGTGCTGTAGAATGCAGACTCTCAGCGGGGACTCCCGTTCCCTGCGTTTACGACGCCCCGCATAGAATCGGTTTATCCACAGGCTATCCACATCCTGTGTACAAGCTCCATGGGGCGCGCTTTGACCATTATGCAGCCTGTGCCTGGTTTGCCCAAAAAGACACGCATCGAGATAAATGCCCTGTGAAACAACCAGCCAAGGCCTTCAAATGATTCCTGACGAACTTACCCCGGAAACCAGGGATTCATCAGCTTTCACCGCTTCAGAGGAAAGCTCGTCCCCTACAGACATGGACGAAATCTGGCGTGCTACCCAGGAAGAGTTGCGCTTCCAGCTGGCCCGGCCCGGATATGATACCTGGCTGGCAAATGCTTCCCTGCTGGAAGCGGCTGACGGGAAATTTAAAATTGGAGTGCCAACAAGATTTGCCAGGGACTGGGTAACTGAGCGCTATCTGCAGGTCATAACCGAAACACTATCTGGCATTGTTGGCAAGGAATGCCAGATTGAGATTGCTATTGATCCCAGGGTAAATCCGGGCACCGCCAATGGCGCTGAGACTGCGGCAAAACCAGGATTTGCCACCGCTACGCCTGCCTCGCAGACAGATGCTGCGACCACTCCCCTTCCTCCAAGCCTTACGGCCAGTCCAGGATCATGGCCAGACCAGAATACATCTGCTTCCGGTACAAGCAGATTTGACAGTCGCCTGAATCCGTCCTTTACCTTTTCCTCTTTTGTAGTTGGAAATTCCAGCCGGTTTGCCCATGCCGCCTGTAATGCTGTAGCCGAGGCCCCTGGAAAAGCCTACAATCCTTTGTTCCTGTATGGCGGTGTCGGACTGGGAAAAACCCACCTTATGCATGCAATTGGACAGGCGGTTGCCGAAAAAGGTGGAGGCAAGCCCGTTATCGCTTATGTTACCTCAGAGAAATTTGTCAATGAAATGGTAGATTCCATCGGCCAGAACAAGATGCACGACTTTCGGATGCGGTATCGATCCGTAGATGTCCTGCTCATTGATGACATCCAGTTTCTGGCTGGCAAGGACCGTACCCAGGAAGAATTCTTTCATACATTTAATGCTCTTCACCAGGTTCAAAAACAGATAGTAGTGAGCTCAGACCGTCCCCCCAAGGACATACCTACGCTTGAGGACAGACTGCGTAGCAGGTTTGAAGGCGGTCTGATGGCGGATATCCAGCCACCTGACTTTGAAACCCGCCTCGCTATCATAAATAACAAGCTTGGATTACATGCTTCTCTTGTTCCTGACGAGGTCTGTACGTTCATTGCACACAAGATCCAGAAAAACATACGCGAGCTGGAGGGAGCACTCATCCGCGTACTGGCACATGCATCCATAGATGGTCGTACAGTTGATATCGCCACGGCAGCCGAAATCCTCAAAGACATCATTCCGGGCGACACCGCCAAACAGCTCAGCGCTACAGACATCCAGAGTGCCGTGTGTGAGTATTATGGAATTACACCAGACGAGATTAAAGGGAAGCGACGCGACAAACGTATCGTTTTCCCGCGACAGGTAGCCATGTACCTGATGAGAGAAGATACCCCATCATCACTGCCAGCGATTGGTGCAGCATTTGGTGGAAGGGACCATACAACCGTTTTGCACTCATGCGAAAAAATAGCTGATCTGGTCAAGGAAGATGAGCGCCTGCAATCAGACCTGCGCAACCTGAGAGAGTTGCTTGCCCATGACTGACACCTGTGGAAACACCTGTGGCAATTGCTGTGGACAAACAGGGGATAGCCAGCGCAATACCAACCCCAGTTCATACATCGTGCAAAACCGGTTATCTTATCCCCAGGGCCAACTCCCCTTTATATCAACTGTAACAAGGGCTTTTCGTCGTTTTCCACTTAATCCGTGCCTCTATTAGTGAAGCTAATTAAATAAATACTGTAGGAGTTTTAATTAAACTGTGAATACACTTACCCCTTCCCCCGTAGTTACTACCTCCAGAAACTGCACCATATCCAGTACCTCCATGAACGGAGCTCTTTCAATACTTACCAGGGCCATCTCAACAAGGTCCACCCTCCCAATCCTGGGTAATATCCTTGTAGATGCAGGCTCTGGAGATCATCTTGAGCTAACCGCAACCAATCTGGACCTGACGATAAGGGTCAAACTGGAAGCAGAAATCAACGCTCCTGGGAGCATTTCGGTCCCAGGCAAGCTGCTCTCTGAGTACATCAGCTCTCTACCCGAAGGTCCCTGTTCCCTGGAGATCAACGAGGAAAAGCTGCAGCTTCGCATATTGTCGGCTGGAAACCGGACTACATTTCACGGAATGGCTGCTTCAGAGTTTCCGCCGGTAGCAGTACCAGTAGCCACTCATCCTGTT
>JAJZMA010000151.1 GCA_021850405.1 bacterium | reverse complement strand
CGGACTGCCTCCCACAGCAGGACTCGAAGGGTCCTCAAGATTGATGTAGCCAAAGCTGGGATGGGCAAAATCCAGATGCGTCCGCAGTGCTGCAAGTGCGTCCATCTGCTGCGATACCTGTGCTATCTGGCTGTCCGTATTCAGCCGTCCCAGTACCGCCCCCCACCCACAGCTGGTATCCACTGTCACAACGCCAGAGCTGTTCCAGAGGAACTGTGCCACCTGACAACCCGTGGTTCCCGGAAACGCGAGTGCGATGCTGTGCAGCACTGCCACAGTGGACGACGGCAGCGTAAACCGCTGCACCCCCTGCCTCTGATCACTGACGAGCGGCAGATGCAGGGAAAGAAACTGCGCCCTGCTTATCGACAGGTAGGTGCCATCTGCTGCCACAACCTGGTAGGAAGTACCGTGCTCTATACGCAGCACAGGCTGCTTTTCAACAACATCAATGGTGACTGTTGCGGGAAGTGCAAGATGCACTGTCACGGAAGAAAGCCAGCTGCTCTTTGCAGCAGAAGCCGCCAGAGCAGCTCCGTTTACCGTAAATATGCTCTTGCCCACCGACTGCACAGCCTCCGCCCGGACAAGCGACGCCGGCACCAGCCCTCCGCTCGCACCATTGACCCGCACAGAAGACACCCGGAATGCCGGAGCGGCCAGCATGACAGCCAGAACCAGTCCGCCAACCAGCAGAGCGCCAACCGAGGCTATGCTGGGGCCCGCATGGCTGGCTCCGCCACTGGCCCAGCCACTGGCCCGACGCCGCCTTCCCCTCTCCTTGCGGAGACTGCCGCCTGACCGTGCGCTGCCGGTAAAGCCCCTCCGTGCCGGCGCGTCAATAAGTGCTGCCGCCTTTGCCCGCGCTATGGCACTCCCGGCTTCTTCTATTCCACTCTTCATATTTTTGGACTCCTGTACGACCACGGGCGCCCGCCCAGCCTAGATGCCTATCCAGCTCCACCCGCCATGATGCCTAATGGATCCCCATATAGGTATCTGGCAGGTCGTTGGCAAACATGATTACATCGCCAGCACGCGTAACGGTGCGAATAATATCCTGCGCCTCTGAGAGCGACCCGACCAGATGTGTTACAGCCTTGCTCTCCTCCTGGTCAATGCCGCGTCCCATGGCCATAGCTGCCCTGGATCGCACCAGAATCAGATGGTCACATACCCTGGCAGCATGCGCTCCATACTTCCGGTTCTCCTCTTCCTCGCGCTCCCCCAGCTCCACGATTCCAGGAGTCACCAGTATTTTCTGTCCAGATCCAAACTGCTCCAGCACTTCCAGTCCATTATGCACACCAACCGGATTGGCATTATATGAGTCATCAATAACCGTCACCCCCGTGGCCCCAGGGAGCACCTGAAGCCGGTGCTCGACCTGCTTCATGGTTGAGAGACGGTGTGCTGCCTGCCCTACATCCACGCCCAGCAGATGGGCCACGACCAGTGCTGCGCATCCATTCTCCGCCTGATGCCTGCCAAGAAGCGGGGTTTCGACCGGAACATCGAGACCCTCTGCACGCCAGCGAAACCGGAAAGCTGTGCCCCGGGGAGAGAGCCTCACATTTTCAGCCCGGGCTACAGCCCCGGGCGTGCGCTCGCTCCCATAGACAACGAGCCGGACCCCTCCCGCCCCAGCCCGCTCCACAAGTTCCCGCTGCCACTTGAAGAAAGCTGGATCACTATCAGAAGATGGCTCCTCTCCACCATAAACAACTGCTACGCCATCCTTTGGCAAAAGAGCCGTCGTCTCAGCCAGGGAACCCACAACCGCCTCCATGGACCCAAATCGCTCCAGGTGCTGGGGGCCAACAGCGGTAACGACTGCCATTTCCGGCTTTACCAGTGAGCAGATCCTGCTTATTTCTCCGCCACGATAGGCATCCATCTCTACTACAAACGTCCTGGTGCCTTCCGGCAGCGTCTCGTTTATCGCCCGGGTAACTCCGAGCAGGGTATTGAAGCTGTGCGGAGTAGGATATGCCGGCCCAAGCAGCTCAAGGACATGGGCAACCATTCCCTTGGTAGAGGTTTTTCCGTAACTCCCAGCCACAGCAACTACGCGACAGCCGATCTGTTCCAGCCTTCTCCCTGCCCTCAGGATGAAACCTCTCCGGTAGTAGCGCTCCAGCGGTTCCGTCAACGCCAGCGCAGTGAGCAGGATCAATACTGCCGCGAGCGGAGAAAGCAGCACTGGAACTGCCAGCAGATACCCCTGCTCTTCCAGATGGCCATGCTGGTACTCCAGGAAAAATACAACAGCAAGCAACATCAGGCCGATCCCTGCGGCTGCAGCAAGCAGCCTGCGCATCCGCGGCGTATAGACAAGAGCCTTTTTTGCGGGAAGTGGATGAAACAGAACGAGCAACACTACATCGCCAACAAGGAGCGGCACTGCCAGCAGGGCTCCATGGACCAGGAGCCCGTTCCACATCAGGAAAACGCCAGCTACCGTTACGAGTGCGCCCGCCAGAGCGGGAACAGACAAGAACCAGCGACTGTGGATGCTCCACAAAACCAGTCGACGCCACTCATATTCCTCAATCTGCAGCATGCGCGCAAGGAGCAATGTCATCCGCGCCCAGGCGAACCCAAGCAGGGCCAGGCCTGCGGCAAAAAGGAGCGGCAGGAAGGGCCCTACTGGTCCGAATAAAGGAGAAGATGACAACACTGTTCTACTCCTTCAAAAATGCGTCCATGATCCTGGCGAAGCGGTCCCCCTGTTCCAGGTATGCGAAATGGCCACCCCCTTCCAGGACCACAAGCACTCCGTTGGGCAGGAGCTGCTCCATCACCCGTCCCTGGGAAAGAGGGGTCTCCTGGTCCATCTCCCCCCATACAAGGAGTACGGGATGCGGCACTGCAGGGAGGAAAGGGCGAAGGTCTTCATTGACCACCCGCACGAACGTACCCCGCATGACGCCCACCGCCTGCCGGTAATCTGGAGAACCAGCATTTGCAGTTATCTTCGCGAGACGCCGCTCCAGCGGCGCAGGCAGAGCACCTGCATGAGACAGCCGGCGCGCTGTGCGAAATGCAGCCACCCTCCCACGGTACCGAAGCCCCCGGGCCGGGCGCACTCCAGCAGCGCCGGTAAGCAGCAACCGGCTAACGCGCGCATGGTGTGCCGCTGCAAGCTTGATTGCTACCCGGGCGCCAAACGAATGCGCGACAATATCAACCTTTTCCAGGCCCCTTGCGTCCATAAGCGACAGCACCCAGCCAACGTAGTCATCAACACAAAAAGGACGGTCGGGTGGAGGAGTCCCGCCAAACCCGGGGAGGTCCGGTGCAACCACCCGATGGTCACGCTGCGCGTGTGTCACAAGATGTTCAAACAGTTTTCTCGATGCACCCCAGCCATGCAGCAGCAGAAGCGGGCTCCCCTCCCCACTGTCAGTCACGCTAGCTTCCACACCACCCCGCCCCTGCAGGAACCATGTAAAAGATGCCCTTCCTCGCCCCGCGCTGACCCTTTTGAGGTGAAAAGCGCCGCTCCTCCAGCGGCGCCGACAGGAGCGCACGAGCCACTCGTACAACCTGGTCCGCGCCAACCGTCTGGCAAGGCCTGGGCTGCCCATCCAGCCAGCTTCGCATGCCCGCTTTGCCCCTCACTTGCCAGACACAGGTGGGGCGCCTGACAACAGCCAGCTGTCGATAGAATATGAGTGCTCGTCGCGCGCAAAGAACCGTCGGCGACTATCCGTCACTGCAGTCTCCAGGAGCCTGGGAAAGGAGAGCCCAGTCTCACTCCAGAGGTAAAAAGCCAGACTGCCCGGGATAGTGTTCAGTTCGTTGACGGTCAGTTTCCCACTTGCTTCATCCATCAGCAGGTCCACGCGCACTATGCCGTCAGCGTGGATGGCGGAATATGCCGCCATACTCATTTCCTGGACGCGTCGCGTGGTCGCTGCACCCAGCGGAGCGGGCACGATACGCCCTGCGTTCTTCATGCCTCCCTTGGCGGCTGGCGCTTGCGTACTCTTGCTCTCCCTGGCGGGCTGTTTTGCCCCTCCCATGTACTTGTCCACATAACTGACAAGGCCCCGCTTGGTGAGCTGCTCACACACTGACGCGACCGGTGCACCGTCCTTTCGCATTACGCTGCAGTTAATCTCGATAGCCCCCTCCTGGGATGGCTCTATGAGGGCGCCGTCTGTATACGAAAGTGCGAGCTCTATGGCGTCACCCAGTTCATCTGCCGAAGCTACCCTGGAGACCCCTATGCTGGATCCAAGGTTCCTTGGTTTAACGTACACCGGAAATCCAAATCCAGATGATATGCGCTCAGCGATCTGCGCCAGGCCGGGATCCTTTTGCCACACCATCAGATAGGGAAGAACAGGCACTCCTGCCGCCCCCAGGACCACCTTGGTGAGATGCTTGTCCATCCCAATCGCAGAGGCGGCAACATCGCACCCTATATAGGGAACATTCGCCATCTCCAGCAGCCCCTGTAGTGTCCCATCCTCCCCGAATGTACCGTGCACTAGAGGCAGCGCCACATCTATCGCAAGACTCCCTGCCCCAAACCGTCGCAGCCCATGTGCGCGCGGCTCCAGAACCAGCCTGCCCTCCCCAAAGCTCATCCTCACCATCTGGAGCCGTCGCATCAAGGATGCAATGTCCGCAAAGGCCGAAAGTTCACGCAGGGCCGTGCCCGTATACCACTGACCGTCTTTCCCTATATAGACTGGTACTATGGAAAAGTCGGTGTCGTCCAGGGCTGCCATTGCCTGATGCGCCGTAAGTACAGATACCTCATGCTCGACGGACCTGCCCCCGAAAATTACGCCAATACTGGTCAATCCTTTTCTCCCATAACCACTATCTCCGGCTCCAGGGTGACCCCAAACTGCCTGGACACCCTCTCTCGCCCCAGCTCCAGAAGAGCAAGCACATCGGCAGCCCTGGCGTGCCGCACATTCACTATAAAGTTTGCGTGCACGGGCGACACCTGTGCTCCACCCAGAACCATCCCTTTCATTCCGGCTGCCTCGAGCAGCCGCCCGGCATAGTCCCCTTCTGGATTCTTGAATACACTGCCCAGCGAACGAATACCGTAAGGTTGTGACGCTTTGCGCTGTTGCTGGATTGCTTTAACCTCCTGCTGCAGGACGTGCGGGTCGCTGCGCCCTACTGTGAAAGTGCCAGACACAATCATAAGATCGATCCAGTCCCGCTTGAAGCGCGAGTCCCGGTATCCAAACTCGCACTCTTCTGCGCTGATGGTCCGGCTGTTTCCTCTGGTGTCAAGTACTTCACATTGCACGAGCAAACCTGCTATCTCAGAGCCAAACGCTCCAGCGTTGCCCCGTATACTTCCCCCAGTGCTTCCTGGAACCCCGATACCAAAGGACAGGCCTGAAAAGCCCTGGCGAGCAGCATCGAGCGCGAGTCTGGGCATCATGGTTCCAGCAGACACCAGGAGGCCCTCGGCGGTCATATTCACCTCTTTGTGGGCAAGCTGGACGACAAGCCCGCGCACGCCACGGTCCAGAATAAGGGTATTGCTGCCAGCTCCAATCGGCGTAACCGGGATACCCATACTGGTCGCTGCTGCAACAACTT
Source organism: bacterium (assembly GCA_021850405.1). Taxonomy (GTDB): domain Bacteria; phylum Chloroflexota; class Dormibacteria; order Aeolococcales; family Aeolococcaceae; genus JAJZMA01. Next base: position 9,732 of record JAJZMA010000151.1, on the reverse strand, counting down.
CGGCAAGCGATTCAACCGTAGGCGCAGAAAAGAACCAGTCGGCCGGTCCTCCGACTCCAAACTGACTGTGTCGGGAAAGGGGCTCGTCCGTCCTTACTCCTGGAAACAGCTCTGCCAGGCTAGGCATCTGGCCGTCCCCGGAGCATGTCGAGCGCGCGCCTGGCGATGTCATCAAAGCCACGCACGGTCATGCAGAGTATTACGTCCTTTTCTCCAACAACTGCGGAGAGCTTCCGGAGTGCGTCTTCGGGCGAACTTACAGTTGTTGCCGCTACCCCGCGCTCACGCAGGGCCGACACCAGCCGTCCACTGTCCACAGACTCTTCATCCTTTCTCTCCCTTGCCGCCTCCACCGGACCAACGAGTACAGTGTCCGCATCCCCAAAGCTGGCCGCGTACTCATCCAGCAATGCACCTGTCCTGGAGTACGTGTGCGGAACAAACAGGGCGACAAGCCGGTGCCAGGGCCAGCGCTCCCGGGCCGCCGAGAGCGTAGCGCGAACCTTGGTGGGATGGTGGGCATAGTCATCAACAACAAACGTGCCGCAAGCCTCCCCGAGAACCTCAAAACGCCTGCGCACGCCGTGGAAATGTTCCAGTCCCATCGCCGCACGATCGACTTGCACACCCAGTGTTTCAGCTGCAGCCAGCGCACAGAGTGCATTCCTGGCATTGTGCTCGCCCCATAGTGGGAGCCGGACAGATATATCCACCCCGGACGGAACCCTGATCTCTACTGACTGCCCCTCCTTGACATCCCTTCTTCCCAGCAATTTCCACGTTGCCGCCGGATCCTCGCCAATGCTCACGAGCCTGGCAGGTACCAGGTCCGCCAACTCCCTGGAGAGCGGGTCATCCGCAGACATTACAACTGTGGCAGAGGGTGTTGTTTGCGAAAGCAAAGTGCGGAATGCACTGACGTACTCCTCCCTGGTGGCATATATGTCCGGGTGGTCGTACTCAATGTTGGTCACCACCAGGACCTCTGGATCTATATGTAAAAACTTGGGCCGGGGATCCCAGGAGCTGGTGCGGTACTCGTCTCCCTCAAAGACAAATGGGCCGCTCCCCAGCCTTGCTGTCGTACCAAAATCGACTGGGGTGGCGCCCAGCCGGAAGCCTGGGTCGGATCCCGCTACATCCAGAATGTGGGTCAGTAGTGCGGCAGTTGTGCTCTTCCCGTGGGTCCCGCACACCGCCACCCGCTGCCGGTCAGAGGTTATCTGCCGGTAGAATTCCATCTCACTCAGGCAGGGGATCCCGGAAGCGCGCGCTGCGACAAGCTCAGTATTGCCCTCCCGCACCTGGTTTCCGACAACCACCAGGGCAGGCTCCCCAAAAAGCGCCAGGTTGGATGGGGAGTGGAAGTTGACCCAGGGGATCCCGGCGGCAGTAATGCGCTCAGTAACCGGCGGATAGGCATCCTCGTCGGACCCCGAGACAGCGTATCCCAGCTCCTTTGCAATCAGGGCTGCGCCGCTCACGGCATAGCCGCAGATTCCAAGAAAATGTACCCTTCCTCCGGGTTGCAGGGGCAAGTCCGCAGCGGGACTCATGCAACCATCTCGCTGATAAGGGAGAGCACCCTGGTCGTCGCATCGCGAACCCCGCATGCCCGGCTGGCTGCCGCCATCGCCGCCCAGCGGTCACGATCCTCCAGAAGAGCTGTAATCTCGTGATACATCCGCACCGGGGTGCACTCGGCATCGAGCACCATGACCGCAGCCCCCTTGTGCACGTAGGGAAGGGCATTCTCCACCTGATGTCCGCTTGCGTGTGGGTAGGGCACGAGTATCATTGGACGTCCCAGAACCGCACACTCTGCAAGCGACGAGCCCCCGGCGCGCATAACGACAAGACCAGATGCAGCTATTACTTCCGCAATCTCCTGGATAAATGGCTTCACCGTGTATCGCTCCCGGATTTCTTCGGGCAGGGATGCCTGGTAGCCCACCATCTCTGCAAAGTCTCTGGCCCCGGTCTGATGGACCACAAAAACCGCTGGGTAGTGTGTCAGCAGATCCAGAATACACCCCGACAGGGCCACGTTCAGGCGGTGGGCACCCTGGGATCCACCCATGACCAGAATCCGGGTGCAGCTTCCCCCTTCTGCCGGCTTGAGCGCGAGAATTGAGGCCCGAACAGGATTGCCCGTTGTAACGGCCCGAACGCGCCGAATCTCGTTCCGTGTCTCCTCGTAGGACGTGGCCACCACGGACGCAAAGCGGGAGAGCAACCTGATCGCCTTTCCCGGATGCCGGTTCTGTTCCAGAAGAATGATCGGCTTGCGGAAGACCCATGCTGCCAGGACTACCGGAACACACACATAACCAGCGGTTCCTACCACCACATCCGGGGAAAAGCGACGCAACAGGAGCATCGCCATGAGAATGGCAACCGGTAACTGCAGGAGCGCCCGCACGACTGACCATGGGTTGGCGCTGTCCATTCCCGTAACCGCCAGCCCCTCATGGTGAACCCCCGACAGGTCCGCCATCGCCTGGTCCATGGCCGTCCTTCTCGTGACTAGCCAGGCGTGATTATCTGGGCTGGCCTGCTGGAATGCCTGGGCGAGCGCGACCGCTGGCGAGAGGTGTCCGCCGGTGCCTCCCCCAGCTATCAACAACCTCACGTTCGGTAACACCTCCCCGCCGCCCACTCTGGGCGGAAATATTGAACAGTATGCCGACACCAACCAGGGTCGCTGCCAGCGAGGACCCCCCATAGCTTATAAACGGCAATGGTACGCCCGTCGTCGGAATCAGGCCTGTCACTGCTGCCATGTTTATAAACGCCTCTGCGCATACCCAGGCAGTGATGCCGGCCGCAACAAGCCCACCAAAAGCGTCCTTGGCCCTTCGGGCCGTAACAAATCCTCTCCATGCGAAGACAGAGAACGCGAGCAGCACGGCAAAGGTTCCGACCAGGCCCAGCTCCTCCCCTATGATCGCAAAAATGAAATCTGTGTGCGCCTGTGGCAACCAGCCGTACTTCTGCACAGAATTTCCAAGCCCGACACCAGTAAGCCCTCCCGATCCGAGCGCGAGCTGCGACTGAACTGCCTGAAAGCCCGAGGTAAGTGCATGGGCAAAAGGGTTGAAGTAGGCTGTGATTCGCTCAGCACGGTATGGCTCAACCGCAATCGCAGCCAGTGCCAATGCCACCAGGATTCCGCCAATCACCAGCAGATGGGACACTCGAACGCCAGCCGCAAACAGGATTGCCACAGCTGTGGCCGCAAGAATAACGGTCGTTCCCATGTCTTTCTCGAGAATGACAAGACCGAGAACCACCATCGTAAGGATCATGTAATCCCGCACACACCGCCAGCTGCGGACTGCGTCACCCCGCGCCACCAGCCACTTGGACAGAAAAACAATACCCCCCAGAGCGGCAAAAACAGATGGCTGGATAGTAACCGACCCGAACGCAAACCAGCGACGCGATCCGGACACCTCACTTCCAATATGCGGGACCAGGACAAGCACCAGAAGTGCGAGGGTAAGCAGGGCCAGTTTGCCCGCATACCGCGACCACACATGGTAGTCAATTCTGGAAAAGACAACCATTGCAATGATGCCCAGGACCATCCAGACCGCCTGACGCTCGAAGAAGTAGTTGCTGTTACCAAACCAGAGGTAGCCAAGCGCATCGGATGCGCTGTAGACCATCACCAGCCCAAAGGCACAGAGGGCAAGCACGGTAACCAGCAGCGTTGGGTCGACCATGCTCAGCGAAATCCGCTGGCGGCTGTCTACCAGGCCGCGCAGCCTCCTGATTAGCGCCGGTTCCATCCGCAACTAAACCTCTCCTACAACCTGTGCCATCCTGCCACGAGTGACATGACCCAACCACCCGTAAGCAGAAATGGGATTACCTCGTACAAAACTATCATCGCCATTACAAACTGGCACAGAAACAGCAGTAACTGTTGCAGGAAAACTGCACGTCAGCTGCCCCCTACTCCCAGAAGATTGTCGTCAGTCATCTGATGGAATAGACAACGGGCCAGACAAGGAGGACTGTAGCGATAGCCCCTGCCAACCCAAGACCGATAAAGCCCCTGACAATGGTTGTCTCTGAGTACTTCAGCTCCTCAAAGTGGTGATGGAGGGGACTGGAACGCAACAGATGACGGTGGAACCTGACCACGGCGGTGACGTTGATGGCAACACTCAGAACCTCAATGACAAAAACAATCCCGAGCAGAGGGAGTAGCCACACTACTCCAAGGACCAGTGCCATCCCTGCAATTACACCCCCCAAAGCCAGCGCCCCACTATCTCCCATAAAGAGTCTTGCCGGAGACCAGTTGAAGAGGAGAAAGGCAAGCAACCCACCCAGGACGCCCAGCCCGATAAGGGCAACCTGCAGATTCCCCTCTGCAACAGCAATCCAGCAGAGCACCGCAAGTGCTACGGCGCCAGTAGAACCGGCAAGGCCGTCCAGCCCGTCGGTCAGATTTACACCATTGGTCGCGCCCACCAGCGCTGCTGTCCCAATCAGAACTGTCCATCCACCAAACTCCACCAGACCAGCGCCAGGCACATACTGCTGGCTGATGCCCACTCTCAGGAGGAAAGCCCCAGCCACCAGGCCAGCTACCAGCTGCAGAACCAGCTTCTGGCGCGCAAGCAATCCCAGCTGGCCCTTTCCACGGACGTTGGAGATGTCATCCAGTAGCCCGATTACAAGACCGGCTACCATGCAGAAAAAGACGGCAAAGCCCGACGCCGAATGGGCAAGGAAGATAAAACCGAGTATTGGAACCCATACAAAGCCTATTCCCCCCATAGTCGGAATCCCCTGCTTGGCAGCGTGGGTAGCGGGACTGTAAGCATGAACACGCTGACCCACATGCCAGGCAGCTAGGCGGCTTATCAGCCAGGGGAATGTTGCGACTCCGAGGCAAAAGGCGACCGCTCCGAACAGGAACGGACCTATCTGGCCCAAAACTCTTCTCCGCCTACGGCTGGATCTGATACTGGTTGATAATAAGCTCTGCCAGCTGCTTCCAGGCAGGGGCTGCAAGGAATGCGCCCTCGCGGGTTACGTACGTTTCCTGGGGATAATTAAGAACCACCAGAATCGTGTACTGGGGATTTGAGGCTGGAAAGAATCCTGCAAATGACACTATGACGTTGTTTCCATAGACACCATTCACTGCCACACTGGCAGTTCCAGTCTTTCCTGCAATCTCCCCCTTGAAACCGGGTATCTGTGCCATGACGCCCTCGGCCCCCGGGTCATCCACAACATGCGTCATCATCACAGCTTCGGTTTTTGCTGCGCTGACCGACATGACCCTGCGGGTCCGGGGCACAAAGTGTGTCACCTTGCCTGTATTGGGATTGGTGATGGTGTCAACAGCGTGCGGCTGGATCCAGACCCCGTCATTGGCGATAGCGTTCACTGCTGCTGCCATCTGTAGGGGCGTTACCATGATTCCCTGCCCAAATGATGCGGTGGCATAGTTTATTGCCTGCCACTGTGTCTGCGGGGGAAGCGGCATATTTTCCTCACCGGGAAGATCCACTCCGGTAGGTGAGCCTATGCCAAAGGCAAGCAGGTTTTCATAGAAGGCATTCTGGCCCATACGCTGCTGCACATTGATTGCCCCATCATTCAGGGAGTCATCCAGCACCCACTGCATGGTGACCCAGCCCTGCGCGATCCGGTCCCAGTCCTGGATCGTGGAGCCATCGATGGTGATGGGCTGGTCGTAGTATCGGGTGGATGGGGTTATCACACCAGTGTTCAGCCCCCCAGCAAACGTCACTGTCTTCATAACTGATCCAGGCTCATACAGGAAACTTATTGCCGAGTTCTGCAGGTTCGCATACGGGGCAAGCCAGTACTGGTTTGCATTGAATGACGGATAGTCTGCCATGGCCGCAATTCCACCAGTCCTGGTGTCCAGGACGATGACCTCCCCCGAGCTGGACTGGGAGGCTTTCACGTCGTTGGCAAGGATCTGCTCGGCCCAGTACTGGATCTGGGAATTCAGCGCAAGCTGCAGGTTGTCTCCGTTCTTTGGGGCTACATACTTCTCACTGCTGAGCTGAATGGCATTCCCTGCCAGATCGTGGAGCACAGACTGGTGCCCTGGAGTTCCGGTGAGGAGATTGTTGTAGTACTGCTCGATTCCGTATTTTCCGTTTCCGTTGGCATCCACAAAGCCCAGCAGATTGGCTGCAAAGGACTGGCCGGGAACTGGGGATGGCTGGTACACCCGCTTGTTGTCCGGGATCAGCCCAATCCCTATGAGATTGAGGTTGTCGAGGGCTACCCTGGTAGCCGCACTCACCTGCTTTGCCAGATAAACAAACTGCCCCTGGCCACTCATCAGCTGTTCCAGCGTTGTGACCTGCATGCCGAGCACCGGAGCCAGGTCGTGCGCGTAGAGTGGTCTCGCACTGGCCGGGATCATCGCTGGGTCAGCGAACACATCGTAGACCGTCTGGTTGGCTACCAGCACCTGTCCCTCACTGTCGAGTATCAGACCACGCTGGGCGGGAAGATTGATATTGGCAACATGCTCTGCCACTGCCTGGGCGTGCAGCCCAGGGCCCTGGACAATCTGCACTTCAGCCAGCCTCCAGAGCATCAGTGTTGCCGCTATGGCAAAAAACGACATCAGCCACATCGACCGCGAGCGCACCTGGGTGCCTTCTGTCAGGACAACGGTTCCGGCCCGGGGAGATGCAACCCTTCCACGCGTGCGACGGGTTTGCCGCGGTGTCACTGCCCCGACCCCTGTGGGAAAGCAGTGAAAATGCCCAGAAAGGCACGCAAAAATGCCCTGATGTGCGACTGGGAAGGACCCGCTGTGGCAGGCTCCGGACCCGGCGCGTTATAGGTTGAGCTGGCAGAGTGAGCGTAAATCCATGTTCCACCTGCAACCATGCCAAGTTTCTGTGCAGCGGCATCGATTCTCTCTGGCGCCTGAAGCAGGGAAAGCTGTGCTGCGAGCTGACCCTCCTCCTGCTGGAGCTGGCTCTGCTGGGCTTGCAGCTGTGAATAGGTATAGGTGGCCTGCGTCAGCCGTGCAGACTGGCTGACGTATATGATCCCGAGTGCACCAATCACCAGCAGTGCCGCGCACACAGGGAACAGTATCCGCGCATGACTGGCACTCCCACGCCTGCGACGAGGGCGGACCCGGGACGCGGAGGCAATATCTGGTCGCACGACAGCGCCACGATATCGTCGCTTTGTAGTTATGCTGCTTTCTGCCAAAGCAGGACTCCTTGCTGCTTTTGTTGATGAGACGGAATGCTGATACGGGTGGTGAAACTGGATCCAGCCCGCCGAAGTGGGCCAGTTACCAGATTACTCCGGACTTTTATAAAATGGGCAACCCTGTTTCAAATACGCTGGGCAACACGCAGGCGGGCCGAGCGTGCCCTTGGATTACGCTCCAGCTCTGACATGTCTGGGCGTATGGCCTTGCGAAACTCCTGAAAAAGGAGCGCCCGGTGAGCGCAGGTGCAGAACGGCTGATGGGGCGGACAGATACAGTCAAGTGCTGCGACGTGAAAAAGATTCTTTACAAGGTTGTCCTCAAGGGAATGAAAGGAAATGACCCCAAGACGCCCACCGGGCATTAACAAATTGATGGCACCCTGCAACCCCTGGCGAAGTGACCCAAGCTCATCGTTTACCTCAATACGTAGTGCCTGGAACGTACGGGTAGCTGGATGAATGCGTGGTGGCCACTTGGCCCTGGGAATACTCCCCTCGACGATAACCGCCAACTCCCGGGTTGTGGAAAGCGGCCTTGCAGCAACAACAGCCGCTGCAACCCGTGCGGCCCACCGCTCGCCCCCATACCTCCAGAAGAGCGCAGCCAGGTCTGGCTGTGACCACTCGTTGATAATGGTGCTTGCAGTGATTTTTCCGTAAGGATCCATCCTCATGTCTAGTGGCCCATCCAGTGAAAAACTGAAGCCGCGCGCGGGATCTGCAAGCTGGAGTGAGGAGAGACCCAGATCAAAGGCAATTGCGCTGATGGGACCAGTACCCCTTTGCCCAAGCTCCGGCTCGATGTTCCTGAAATTCGCGTTCACGAGAGTTAAATTGGAAACTCCGGAAAACAACGCACGGGCGCGCCCTATGGCTTCTGGATCACGATCAAAAGCGATCACGCGACCAGATGGTCCCACCGCCTCAAGAAGGGCTGCGGTCACACCCCCGCCACCAAATGTGGCGTCAACCACAGTCTGGCCGGGAGAAGGTTGCAGGTGCTCTATAAGTGGGTGTAGAAGGACCGGCCGATGCCCCTGCCCAGGGACCTCGGGCGTGGAACTGTGCTCTTTTTCCATGACATCCACGATTGTCCCATGGAAAACTGGAAAGTATTTTCAAATAGCATTACTGCAGCCCCCCTGCGCTGTGGACACTGTCGCCAAGGACGGTAAAGTGATCTGGGTCAACTCCTGCCTGCTCCTTGTCCCATATAGGGGATCCCACCAGCTCTACGACATTGCCGACCCCCACAAAGACCGCCCGGTCGCCAATCTGCGCGAAGCGACGGTGCTCCGCATCCAGCAATACCCTGCCCTGCGCGTCCATCTCCAGCTCTCTTGCCGACGCGTACAGCTGGCGGATATAGGCACGTTCTGCGGCTGGCGTTTCCGACGTCATGCGGAACCTGGACACCAGCTTCTCCCATTCAGCCGGCGGCCGCAGCACAAGTCTGGACTCTGGACCGATGCTGATGACGCTGCCTTCGGGCAGGTAGCGCCGGAAGGGAGCTGGCACAGCCACCCGGCCCTTGGCATCAACACCATGCCGGTATTGTCCAAGAAACATCCAGCCCTCCAGTAAAGATTTTCACCACAATTCACCACTCCTCACCGCTGCACCGTATCATTTCCGGATTATGCGCGTCAATCCGAACAAGTGTTTGTAATTGGCGCTCCCATGGGGCACTTCGGAGCCAGTCCGAGGACAGGGCAGCCCGGCAGCAAAAAAGAAGAAGGCTGCAAATACGATGCCAACCAAAGCAGTTGCCCGGAAACAGGAGGACATGGGCCATAACATCTGGCGCAGGTGGCCAGGTGGCACAGAGTGGTGAACCCACCCTGCCAGGTGGCGGGGGCGGTACCCGGTGTCCTACCCGGTGCTATCCAGAATGCCGCTCCCCGCAGGGACCGCTGTCTCCTGCAACCACGCTGAGACACGCTGGTTGAGCGCATCCCGGTCCACATCGACACTGATCCCATGCCCGCTACGCGGATACTCAGCCCTCTCGACCCGGGCGCTGGCCAGCAGCCTGGCGGCAAGCTCGATGCCGTTATGCCGCGGTGCAAGGGTATCGTTGCCGCCATAGGCAATAAGCACTGGCTGCCGGATGGTGGGGAGATCCCTCCTGACCTGGGCTGCCAGCTCCATCAGCTGATCCACGGCAGCCAGTGAGTGTACGGGATAGTTGTAGAGATCACTTATCGCCTCCCGATTAAAAAGATCGATCTCGCCGCCGGGCCGATACCAGGGCACAATATGGCGCGCTATCGGCACCGCGCGGGAATGCCACCCCTCGACCCGAAGGGGAGTGGCGAGCGCCACTACGGATGCCACCGCTGGGTTCCTTGAAGCAAGATGGAGTGCAATGAGCCCACCCATGGACTGTCCCACCAGAGCAACTGTGCTGTTCTGCTGCAGGAGGACCTCAAGGGAAAGCTGCGCTGAACGGACCCATCCGGCCCAGGAAGATTCCCGGAAGCGATA
>JAJZMA010000223.1 GCA_021850405.1 bacterium | reverse complement strand
AGCAGATCACTATGCTTCTGCTGACAACCCTGCAAGACCAAGCAGCTGATGATACCGGCCATCATCATAGGTGGAATAGAAATCCATGAGCGTATCTATGAGCTCATCGAAGGAGCCCGCAGAGTAAACCAGTGGCTGGTAGCGGGTGATGTCATAGTCACGGGTCACCATGTCCGCAAAATCCAGTGGCACCACGCGTGCCTTGCGGAATGCATCCATCTCCCCATATGAGGAGAGGATTCCTGCACCGTAGGCCTTGATGTCGCCCTTTTCATATACCACCCCAAACTCCAGCGTGAACCAGAAGGCCTTGGCAAGGAACCGGAGCGCCTCCTGCTCAAGGGTCCGGTATACCGCCTTTCCAACCTCCTCACAGACTGCAGCAAAGCCCGGATCCGCCAGCTGGTTACCATGCCCGATAACTTCGTGAATGATGTCAGGCTCTGGGGTATAAAGCGGCGCGGATGCATGCCTTATGTACTGGGTAGAATGAAATGTCCGGCTGGTGAATGCGCTGTAGAACGCGCGCAGCGGTGCAAGCCCAGCCACTGGCTGGTAGCCAAAGCCGGTGAGCGGAGAGAGCTGGGAGGTTACATCGCCCAGCTGGGGGATATGGTCACTGGGCAGACTGAGTGCCTCCACCGCCTCGACAAACTGGCTGCATGCAAACTGGCGATGCTTGGGCAGCAGCTCCCGGGAGACCACTTCCCACACATGATGCTCAGTGTCTGTGTACTCCACCACCGGGATGGGATCACCGGGCTTGTGGTCCACCGAGAGGGCTGCGATGGCATTCCGCCTCGCCCGGTACTCCGGATCGGCAAAGCCAGGGTGGTCCTTGCCCAGCTGCACCTGGACACCACCTTCTGTGGACACTACTGCTGAGTAACCGCCGGTATTTTTTATGCTGGCCATAATTTTCCCTGTCTTCCGCATCTACAACCGGATGGGGAAGGTGGTCCCTTTTGCGTGAATCTCCCCAATTGAATTATGCACCAGCACTGCAACGAAAAAGCATACTCCCAGCCTTTTTCCCCAAAGTTTTGCGCCAGCTGGCTCGTCACTGGCAGGCACCAGAGGATAACCGCTACAATTGGAGCGAGATAAGACAACCTTTCCTGTGCAGTCCGGTCGAGGGACCAGAAAATGGCTGCACCGAAGGCCATAGGAAGGAGAAGAGCATTGGTACGCAACTATGAGCTCGCCTATATTGTGCGGGCAGACCTGGCAGAGGATGCCATCCAGGCATCGGTAAACTCTGTGACAACTCTCATTGAGGAGCAAGGCGGCGAGGTTGTCCGCACAGCGCTCTGGGGGAAGCGGCATCTGGCCTACCCGATAGAAAAGATGAGGGAGGGCTACTATGCGATCAGCGCTGTCAGACTGGAGCCCGGCAAGGTTACCGAAGTGGACCGGGGCCTGAAGCTGAACAGCAACATCTTTCGCCACATGATAATCCTGCATGACGCAAGCGAGGCAGCCCTTGGCGCAGTAGCCTCCTCACCCCCGCCAGACGACCTCGACTCATCTGACGGGGACCGTGAAGGCCGCCGGTTCAATCGGGACGCAGACCAGGAGGACCAGGCCGATGCCGATTCTGATCCCCTGGATTTTGACGATCAGGCAACCCAATTCGAGGAGGAGTGACATGTCCGGATCATTGAACAGGGTCATGCTCATTGGCAGGCTCACCCGGGACCCAGAGCTGCGCTATACCTCCAATGGAACCGCTGTCTGCCAGCTTGGAATTGCCACCAACCGGTACGGCCAGGATGCGAGCGGCGAGAAGAAGGAATTTACTGATTTCCACGATGTGGTCGTCTGGAACAGCGGCAACCGCAAGCTGGCCGAGCTGTGCGGCCAGTACCTTCAGAAGGGGCGCATGGTTTACGTAGAAGGAAGGCTGCAGACCCGCTCATGGGACGACCAGCAGAGTGGACAGAAGCGCTACAAAACAGAAGTGAATGCCACCGACGTGCAGTTCCTGGACAGCCGCAGCGACGGGACCGGCCAGGGAGGAGACCCTGTCGCCGCCGGACAGGCTGACCCGAAAAGCCTGCAGCCAACTGCTGCAGGTGACATTGACCCTGACGACATCCCGTTCTAGGCAGATGAAAAGGGTTGACCAGCAATGACCAGTAAAGACCACAAGATTACGACTGAATTCAAGGGGAAATTCGAAAATGCCTGAGTTTGACCGCAGACGGCGCAAAGCCTGCAGCTTCTGCCTGGACCCGAGTCTCACTATCGACTACAAGGAGGTGTCGCGCCTTCGACGGTACCTGTCCGACCGGGGCAAAATCCTGCCACGCCGGATGACTGGAGCCTGTGCAAGGCACCAGCGGCGCCTGACAACTGAACTAAAGCGCGCCCGCCACATGGCTCTGTTGCCCTTTACTGCTGAGATCTAGCCCCCGGGGAAAGGGCACCGCATACCGGTGGGACCAAAGGCAGCAGGGACACTGGGCAGACGGGTTTTCGGCCGCCAGACGGTTACGGCCCTCACCCAGCAGTAACCAGCGGCCATAAACTGACCACATATGAACGGGTTGGGAAGAGACGCTCCAGAAATGGTCGTAGTCCCGGCAAAACCAGGAAGACTGCACCTGGAGAAGAGCCAGAAGCTTTGCCGGCAGCAGGACCACACCGATCACGAAAGTCTGGTCCCGCTATCCTGGCACAGGCAGCAGGCGCCCAGGGCTGACTGTTTGCGGACAGGCCACCTGTGATTTTCCTTCCAGCGCTTGCCCTTGCAGGAGCAGCCATTCCTGCACCAGGCTCCGGCGGAGCACCGTGGGTAGTGGCAGCCATTGTCATGCTTGCCAGCCTGCTTCTCCTGCGCTACCGGCTGCATCTGCGGCACACCGCTACGCATGCAAGGCTCCACCGTCGCTACCGCACCAGCCGTCGCGGCAGGGCCATGCAGGCTATGGAGTTGCTCGGCAAGCAGGTCCATAGCCTTGCCAGTATTGCCCAGCAGGGGGCAACAAGGGCCCGCTGGGATGATCTGGCCGACCTGGTCCAGAAGGCTGGGCCCGCTACAGTAAGGATGAATGGAAGGGCAAAACAGCTGGGCTGGCACCGCGAGGAGCTGGAGCGCAGGCATCCAAAGAAAAAGCGGCTCCATGCACGCCCCGGACGCAACTCCTTCTGGGAGTAGCGAAAGGCATCCAATTTGTGCTTGACGCTATCATCTATTCGGACAAGGGTCCCGGGTTCGGGCCACCTCCCAGGAAACGAGAAGCAACACGGGCCCCGGGATCCATGTCTACAGCCGCCGCTCCATGAAGAAAAGGGAAACCAGTGATGTTCCAGCAGCAACTCCGGATCCCGGGCCCGACACCAATCCCGGAGCGGGTGGCAGAGGCAGGCAGGCGCCCCATGATCAACCACAGGAGCGCACCCTTTACCAGGCTGCTGGGTGAAATCATTGAAGGGATCCAGTGGGCCGTTGAAAGCAAAAATAAGGTCCTGATTTTCCCTGCCAGCGGGAGCGGAGGGCTGGAGGCAGCAATTGTAAATCTGCTCAGGCCCGGAGAGAAGGCCCTTTTTTGCAGCTGTGGTGCCTTTGGGGCACGCTGGATCCAGATGGCGCGCCGGTACGGAGTGGATGTTGTAGAGCTCAAGATTCCGCTAGGCCAGCCAGTGATTCCAGAGGATGTCCAGTTCGTACTTGAGCAGGATCCTGAAATATCTACTGTATATGTAACCCATAACGAAACATCCACTGGGATCATGAACCCGGTGGCAGATATAGCACGCGTAGTAAAGCAAAAGCAAAAACTTCTGGTGCTGGACAGCGTCAGTGCGGCCGGATGTGTGCCCATGCCAACTGCTCCGGAAGCAGACGTGGTCCTCTCGGCTTCCCAGAAGGGATGGATGTCGCCACCAGGCGCAGCGATCGCTGTTGTCAGCGCCGAGGCGATGCAGAAAGCTGCATCCTCCCGGCTTCCAAGATGGTATCTGGATTTTTCGCTCATGGCACAGGCCCAGGCTAAGGGAGAGACGGTGACTACCCCCCCGATCTCTGTCCTGTATGCGATGCATGAAGCTCTCGCCATGATGCGTGAAGAGGGCAGGGACGAAATATTCCTGCGCCATGCAGCGGTAGCAGCCATGACCCAGGCGGGAATTGAAGCGCTGGGGTTCGCATTGCTGGCCCAGCCTGGCTACCGCAGCCGCACAGTTACCGCTGTGCTCCATGAAGGCGGGAAGGAAGCGCTGGGCCAGCTCCGTAGCCAGCTCATGCAGAAAGGCGTGGTGGTAGCGGGTGGCCAGGGAGAGCTTGCAGACAAGCTGTTCCGGATCGGTCACCTGGGGCAGGTAACCCCTGCTGACATTGTCAGTGTGCTTTGTTCCCTGGAAGACGTTCTCGCTGGCGGCGATGGCATGGGATCAGGAAAGGGAGTGGCCGCCGCCAGAAGTGCGCTTGCTGCCTTTACCTCCAGCCCATCTCCGACCCCGACCCAGCATTCCCGCCCTTCCAGAAAGTCAACATGACTACGGTCGCCATTCTGGATCCCATAGCAAGATCCGGCCTGGAACGGCTTGCCAGCGCTGGCTTTGAGGTATGCGACCTGACCGATGCGGATGCAAGAGCCCGCCGAAAGGTGCTCAAACGCACATCCGCAATTGTCGTCCGCAGTGGCACAAACGTGGATGCCAGGCTGATGGAAGAAGCACCCCAGCTTGCTGTCATCGGCAGGGCTGGAGTTGGCGTCGACAACATTGACATCACTACTGCCACCGAGCGCGGGATAGTAGTTGTCAACTCCCCGCGAGGAAACACCGCAGCAGCCGCAGAGCACACACTCGCCCTGCTGTTTTCCCTTGCCCGACATATAGCTGAGGCAGACGCGATGGTAAAGGCAGGCAGCTGGAATCGTGCCAGCCTCACCGGTCGGGAAGTGCGGGATAAGGTGCTTGGAGTTGTGGGCCTTGGCAAGGTTGGGTTCGAAGTGGCGCGCCTTGCCGCCGCACTGGGCATGCGTGTCTGCACATTTGACCCCATTGTTACTACCCAGCGCGCCGCTGAGGCCGGAGCGCGCCTGGTACCGATGGAGGAATTGCTCCGGGACTCTGACGTTATAAGCCTCCATGTTCCGCTTTCAGAGAGAACCCAGAATCTGCTGGGCAAGCGCCAGTTCTCCCTGATGAAGCGGGGAGTGCAGATCATCAATGTTGCCCGTGGTGATCTCATCGATGAGGCAGCCCTGGTGGCAGGGCTAAAAAGCGGTGCCATCGCTGCTGCTGCACTCGATGTTTTTTCAACCGAACCCCTTCCCGCAAACAGTGTCCTGCGTGATGCTCCCCGCATCCTGCTCACTCCGCATATTGGCGCCAGCACTGAGGAAGCCCAGATTGGGGTCTCCATAGATGTAGCGGACGAGATCATCGGCATACTGGGAGGGCGACCTCCAAGATTTGGCGTCAACGCCCCATCCCCGGGAGGAGAAGAACTATCCAGGATCCTGCAGTACACCAGACTTGCCCGCACGCTGGGTCGGTGGGCAGCGCAGATGTGTGGGAGTACACCGCAACGCATCTCCTGCGTCTACAGCGGGGAGCTGGCACACCGTGATACCTCCCTGCTCACATCCGAAGTGGTGGCAGGAGCGCTTGCCAGCAGCACGGGCGGGAGAATAAACATTGTCAATGCCAGGATGATTGCTGCCCGCAAAGGCATCGCTATTGAGGAGCAGGCAAATACCGCGCCATCTGCTCATCTGGTACCCATGACAGTGAAGATAAGCGGAACTGATTCGGTTGAGATAGGTGGGAATGAACTGGACGGGGAGCCCCACATAACCCTCCTTGACGGATACCGCATCGATGTCGTGCCGGAAGGCCATTTCCTGATTGGCAATCACCATGATCGCCCGGGAATAATCGCATCGGTTGCCGGTGCGCTGGCGGAATATGATCTCAACATAGCGGGTATCTATCTGGGAAGGGACCGTCCCAGGGGACGGGCGCTCATGGTGATCCATGTCGACGATCCACCAGCGCCCGAGATGGTCGCTACCATCCTTGGAAAAACCAGGCTGCAGACCCTGAAGGTGGTACACGAGTCAACAGCATGAGCCTGCCTTTGCAGCCGTTTGCAGGCATCCACGCCAACCCGCAGCACCTGGATCTGGGGGATTTTGTCTGCCCACCATACGATGTGCTTACACCTGTGGAGCGGGAAGCACTGTATGGCCGCGGCATGCGCAACATAGTTCGCATCGAAGCAGGTCTTGATTATCCTGGGGACCAGCCGGGCATCCGGGACCGCTACCTGCGGGCAAAGGACCATCTTGAGAGCTGGATGGCGCTTGGAATCCTGCTCCCCGACCCTGAGCCATGCTTTTACGTCGTTCGGCACACGTTCCCTGTGCCAGAAGCCGGGAAGGCAGGCTTGCAGCAATCCAGCCCACCGGGTACCAGCACGTCGAAGGCTGCCGCGGGAAAAACAGAGGGAACAGCGGCCAGGGTTGGGCTGCTCTGCTGTATCCCGGCACTGCAATGGGGAAAGAGCCCAATCCTTCCACATGAAAGGACCCTGCGCGAACCGATTGAGGATCGCACCAGACTCTTTGGTACTGCACGCATCCAGCCCAGTCCGTTGCTGATACTGGCAAGTACCGCAACACTGGGCAGCAGGCTCTCCGGCGCAATGGAAGGAGAACCGTTCCTTTCCGGAACTTTCCCCGGAGAAGCAGGAGAAGAAGAACTGTGCGTATGGCGCCATCCTGCCAGCTCTCCCACAGGAAAAGCCTTCTCCACCCTTTCTGGCAGTCTCTACATGGCAGATGGGCATCACCGGTATGAGACCCTTGCTGCGTACGGGCAGAACACAGGTAGACCCGTAGCGGCACTGTGCCTGGTGGTACCGGCCGACGATCCGGGCCTATACATCCTTCCCACCCACCGGATGGTGGCCCCTGGCAGCCGCCCCGCAACTCCAGAACTTCTGCAGGAGCTGCTTGCGGAGCTGTTTACAGTAAAGATGGTACCCAGCCGGGCTGCGCTACTTTCCGCAGTGGAGGACGGGAGCGGGTGCACCCTTGGGATAATCCTGCCAGGCTCGCTCTGTACCGCAACTCTTTGCAAAACGAACACTCCTGCTGGGGCAGCTGGTCCAACCCCAGATCTCCCTGCTGCCACCATTGCAGATGATCTCCTGCTAGCAAGATGGCTCCGGTCAGAAAAAAGAGAAACAGGAGACACCACATGGAGTATCAGCTATACCCGGTCGGTGGATGAGGCAAAAGCGGCTGTGGGCAGTGGCACTTCCAGCATGGCGGTCATTGTGCCGGCAACGCGGCTGGAACAGATGCTTGGGGCCTGTGACCGTGGAGAGATCATGCCGCAGAAATCAACCTATTTCTACCCCAAGGTTCCGGCCGGCATTGTCATGGCCACACTGTAAGCGGGGCAACAGTAGCAAGGCGAGCCGGAGAGCTACAAAAGTGATCAGGAATACAGACAGTGTGCCAGAGCACACCAGTAGCTGCCACTTGATGCGCTCGATGCTGCGTTCGCCCAGATCCCTGGATGCCAGGCTCCACACCAGCTCCGACCCCAACAGCAGCACCCAGCCTGAACAATTGCCGGAGCCTGCAGCGCCGCTTTATGCCAGCTGAGATTGTCCCATTGCGGAAGCGGCGTACAGTACCAGCGGACGAGGCACTTGCCATCGCCCGGCGCTATTCCTCAGACAGCGGACTGGCAGGAGACGTACGGAAGCTGCTGGCTGATACAACTGACGACCTGTGAGAGCCCTTCTCGATACCTCTTTCTTCGTCGCGGCAGAGTCTGGGCGACCCCTGGGCAACATGGATGGGGTCACTGAGACAGACGTGTCGGTAGTGACATTGGCTGAACTGACCGTCGGAGTACTTCTAGCCGGGGATGAGAATCGGTCTGCTCGCATCGCTACGCTTTCAGTTGTTGAGTCCACCTGGGAGCCGCTGCCCGTAACTGCGCAGGTTGCGCGCCAGTTCGCCCAGACCGTTGCCTCCCTCCGCTCAAGCGGCAGACGGGTTCCTGTCCTCGACGCCCTCATTGCGGCGACCGCAATTGTCGAGCAGATCCCGCTGGTCACCCAGGACCGTGCCTACGAGGCGATCCCGGGCATAGATGTGATCTGGGTATAAGCACCACTCCATCTTGCCCAGGAAAAAACGCAAGAGATGTATCTGTCATCACACGTCCGGGCCGCCGGTATGCGCTCCATGGCCCGTGCAATTTTCCTTATTTAGGGCGCAACGCGATCCCTGAACCGCATGAAGAGGTACGACGCCGCCCCTCCCAGTACCACAAGCCCCACCATAAATAGCAGACCACCGTATGGTGGTACCTGCTGGTACGGATTGCCGAAGGAACCAAAGAGGGTAACCTGGTTCACCCAGGAAGGCCAGGAGAGGAGACGGCAAAGTGCTGTCAGGATGAAAAAACCAGCCACCAGCAGAGCCGCAAGCGTGGTTGCCAGAGCACTGCGCAGCCAGACGCACAGAAAGAGCCCAACTGCTCCAGCAGCCAGGCACATGAGCACCATGTCTCCTCCGGACCGTAGCAGTCCGGAGAGGTCCACCCCGTAGCCTGCTCTCCAGGCACCTGCCCAGAGCCCGAGGGCCATGCCACAGGCAAGCCCAGCTAAAAGCAGCACAAGCGAGATCAGGCGGGCCAGAACAAATCTGCCAAGAGAGATCGGCTGGATCAGAAGACAGTCCACCTGATGCGAGGTGGCAGCTCCCACCCACAAGGATACCTGGGACACAACAAAACCAGCTGCGATAAGCACGACCACCGACATGAGAGAGGAGATAAATGCACCTCGCGTGGCAAGTGCACCGGCTCCGGTAACCAGCCCACGGGCTGCCGCATTGTGCGAAAGCAGATTGCCCACAGCGGGAACCACGTATGCCTCCATCGCTGCCACTGCTGCAACGCCAAAAAACCAGGCCAGCGCGCCTATCCACTGGTCCGCGACAAAGGACAAGGCCAGGCTTCCCCTCCAGAAGCTGCCTCCCCTGAAATTGTGGACTGGTGGTCGGCTGTCAACGAGAGCCACCACGACACCATCACAATCCCTGCTGCGATACAGAAGCCACCCTGCGAGTGCAAGAACCACCGTGGCTGCGAACAGAATCAGCACAGGCCCCGCACTCCAGTAATGGCCTGGCACAAGTGTCCTCTCTTCAAGATAGTAGTAAGCAGGACTCAAAAGGCGGATAAATGAGTAGCTCCCAAGAGCAGCTCCCAGGTTGGCGATAAAGTAGGTCCCGACCAGATATGCAACTGCAATGGCAGCTGCCTTGCGCGTCGACTGGGTGAACTGGGAGATTACAAAGCCAAGGGAACAAGCAACGCCTGCCACGAGTACCGCTGTCGTGCACTGGCCAAGAGCGGGCAGGAGAAAGTTGTTTCCTGTAGCAAGCCCCCCAAGGAGTGTTCCGAGATACCAGCCAGCCAGAATAAGGAAGAGCGGGACAATGAATCCCATAGCCCTTGCCAAGAGAATCTCTGTACGTGCCTGCCCAGCTGCATACCAGAGGTCAAACAGACCGCTGTTTTCTGCACCCCGGACAAGCTGTACACCCTGCACTGCAGCATAGATGCCAAGGATAAGGAGCATGGTGCCAAACACCTTGTAGCTGAGATAGCCTCCCATGGTGTCCAGGCGCTGGACCGGCCCAGTGAGAAACTGCAGTGGCGTGGCCACGCCTTGCGCCTGGGTTCCCAGACTGGCGATGCTCTCATGGAGCGCGCGGGCAGCAAGCAGGTACGAGACAGCCGTGATAAAGACTGAGAATCCCAGTGCTCCCCCGGCAACCAGTACGCCCACCAGATGGCTACGCAGCGTCCAGGAAAAAAGTGCACCCCTACCCTGCTGCACCGTACTCCGCAAGGAACACCTCCTCCAGACTCATGCCTGAGCATTCAAGTGAAACCAGCCTTGCCGACTGGAGTGCGGAAAGCAGTGGGCCCATCTCGCCGTCGACCTTGCACTGCACCCGTAGCCCAGAGACATGCACATCGGTAACTCCGTCGATCCTGCTGAGCTGCTGCTCGGCTATTGGGTTTCCCAGGGTCGCATCGACCTGATGACGATTCCCGATGCGGAGCTGCTCAAGGGTGCCCACACGCTGCAGGTGGCCATCCCTTACAAGTCCAATCCGGTCACACAGCTCCTGAACCTCGGTCAGCACATGCGACGAAAGAAGAATCGTGGTCCCACCAGCCTTCAGCTCACTCACCAGTTCGTAAAAACGCTGCTGGATTACCGGATCCAGTCCGCTTGTGGGCTCATCCAGAATCAGGAATCTTGGGGTATGCATGACGGCCTGGATCAGCCACACTTTCTGCCGGTTGCCGTGGGAATAGGTCTGGTACTTGCGCCCAAGATCGAGATCAAACCTGCGGGCAAGCTCAGTAACGCGTTCCTCCCTGACTCCCCCCTTTAGCCTCGCAAGCAGCGCCAGGATGGCGGCCCCGGTATGGTTTGGATAGTTGGGCGCATCCGCTGGCATATAACCGGTAAATCCTCGCACCGTAACGCTATTGTCAATACAGTTCAGGCCAAAGGCAGAGGCGCTGCCACGGGTAGGACGAACAAGCCCCATGAGGAGCCGGAGCGTAGTGGTCTTACCAGCGCCATTTGGGCCAATATAGCCAAGGGTTTCCCCTTGCGCAATCTCAAGATCCAGATCAAGGATACCCCGCCCCTGTCCGTAGTCTTTGGTCAGACCCTGACAGATAACGCCATTCATGCTCCTGCGAGCATAGCGGGTCCAGTCTCCATGCTGGCGAGAGAGCGCACAATCACCTGCCTACCCTGTAAACCACCACCACAAAAAGCGACGCGTGTCCGCCGGTTGTCCCTGCGGTCGTGCTTATATCAGACTCCTTGACGCCGGAGGTAACCCGGGCAGTGGCCCGGCGACTGGCAAGTTGGGAAGAATAAATGCCTAGGGATCTGGTACTCGGCAATGGAAAGCTGCTCCTGGGGTTCGATGACCGGTACCGGCTTCGGGACCTCTACTTTCCACACATCGGGCAGGAAAACCACTCCCAGGGGACCCCGAGCCTCACAGGAATCTGGGTGGACGGCAAGTTTGAATGGCTCCATACCGACAGCTGGAAACGTGCCATCCGGTATGACTCTGACAGCCTTACCGGAAACCATACCCTGGAAAATCCAGACCTTGGCATCCGGATCCGGATCCGGGACGGTGTAGCCCCAGACAGCAGAACGTACGTGAGACGGTTTGAGATAGAGGATCTCTCCGGCAAGCCACGGGAGGTCCGGCTGTTCCTGCACCATGCCTTTGACATAGGAGAAACTGCGCTTGGCGATACCGCCTTTGCAGATCCTGATACAGGCGCGGTAATCAGCTACAAGCGCTCCAGATTCATCCTGACTGGCGCGGCAGCAGCAGGAAAGCAGGCACCAGATGCCTACTCCATCGGCCAGCGTCTGATACGTGGGCTGGAAGGCACATGGCGGGATGCTGAAGACGGCTATCTGGATGGAGGGACTGTGTCGCAAGGCTCGGTCGATTCCACCATCCAGGTCAACCTCCAGGTCCCTGCCAACGGTTCCTCGGTAGCCTGCAGCTGGCTTGCCTGTGGAACGACACTGGATGAGGTGAAGCGGCTGCACCAGCGCGTCATGGATGAATCGGTCGACCGAATACTCACACGCACCTCCGCCCACTGGAAGCTCTGGATACGGCTTGGGCTGGCGCGGGTAAAGCGTCAGATGGGTGTCCATCCGGATGACCCGCTTACCAGACTGTACGCCCGCTCTCTCATGCTTGCGCGCTCCCAGATCGATGCAGACGGGGCGGTGCTCGCTGGAAACGACAGTGACATAAACGGTTTTTCCCGCGACGGCTATTGCTACATGTGGCCCCGGGATGGAGGCCTTGTGGTCAGTGCCCTGGGTGAAGCTGGATACAGGGGGATTCCCAGGAAATTCTTCAACTTCTGTGCACGCGCTATAAATCCTGCTGGATACCTCTCCCACAAGTACAACCCGGATGGCAGTCTTGGATCAACCTGGCATCCTTCGCTGGTCAACGGTAAGCCCCAGCTACCAATACAGGAAGACGAAACCGCAATTGTCGTATGGTCCCTGTGGCAGCACATAAAGAGCGGCAACGACCGCAAGGAGCTGAGCAAATGGTATGAGCCGCTGGTCAAACGGCCCGCTGATTTCATGCTGCAATTCAGGGATCCGGTGCATGGCCTTCCGCTGCCGAGCTGGGATCTATGGGAGGAGCGCCATGGAATCCACCTCTACACCTGCGCTTCTGTCTTTGCTGCACTCACAGCGGCATCAGCACTGGCCGACATGACCGGAGACACTTCATCTGCAAAACGCTATCTGGATGGCGCAAAGCAGATTCGCGCTGCGATATCGACGCATTTTTTAGACCCTGCTACAGGCCGGTTCGCACGCACAATAGCGTTCAACAACGATGACTCAGTCACGCGTGACATGACCGTCGATGCCAGTGTTCACTGCCTGTTTTCGTTTGGCCTCTATCCTGCCAATGACCCGCGAGTAGTGGCAACCATGGAAAAGGTGAGGGAGCGCCTTACCGTTCCGACACCTGTGGGGGGGGTAGCGCGCTATGAGAACGATCCTTACCAGACAGCTGGGTCAGGAATCCCGGGAAACCCATGGGTCATCTCCACGCTCTGGATGGCTGACTGGGAGATAGCAAGGGCACAGAGCAGTGCAGACCTGAATAGGGCCATGCCGTACCTTGAGTGGGTCGACAGGATCTCCTCCGCTTCTGGCATCCTGCCTGAGCAGGTCCACCCGTGGAATGGAAAAGCCATGTCCGTGGCACCCCTGACCTGGTCCCATGCAGCACTGGTGCACACCATCTTTTCGCTCTGGCAACGGCAGCAAGAGCTCTCAGCACCTGGTCTCCACAATCCTGCCCCCGGTATTCCTGTGCGGGGCAAGGAGCTGGGATAAACCAGCCGCGTGGAGCCTTCGCAGTCCCAGGGAGCGCACCATTTATCTGGCACGCTGGTACCCTCAGGACCGGGTGCATAGGGAGCATGGATAGACACTGTGTATTTTTGCCCCACAACGCCATCAGGTCCGACATTCCAACACATCGGGATTATGTAGTCCAGCGCGACCTGGGCCACCCAGGGGGGGGGGGTAAGCATCTAGCGATAGCCCTGGAAGCGCCCGGCAAGCTGGGACAGGACGAGGATGAACGCATCCACCTCGGTTAGCAGGCAGATCCCTTGGCCCTTGCGGCTAACGTGCTTGCAAGTTCAGTGCCACGCATCAGGCGAGGCTCAAGACACCTCGCAACTGGAACCCTCCAAAAGCAAGCAGCCCTGGCCAACTGTTGGGCTATGGAACGCCGCACCCCGGTTGCAGTGTCCCTTTTGCCCTGCCCCCATAATCTAGGATTCTGTTTTTTCCAGCTCATCCAGCTGACTGATCCATGGCAGGAGCATGTCACATAACGAATGAGGTGCCCCTGCCTCCCCACAGGGTGCATGGACATGGGCCGTAAGATCCAGCCCCTGCTGGAGAAGCCACCTTTCCACGCCAGATGCACTTGCTGACACGTGACCAGCCATCACGGGGGGTGCGGCCCCGCCTGCCATTGCCTCCGCCGGAAGAGAATGTTCCTCCTGGGAATAGCCATCGCGGCCCATGACCACAGTACTGGCCGAAAGATCCGGGGCAGAACTGGCATCTGGAATGGAGCACAGCAAAACTGGAAACAGCCTGGTAGCGGGAGTAGCTGGAACTGCATCAGCGCAAGCAGGAGTGGCCAGAAGCCACAGTCCGGCAAGCTCCCGGGAAGAGCGCATCGCCCACTCCAGTGCCAGGCGAACTGCTGGCCCGGAAGCGACCAGAACTACCTGCGCTGGGTCCTGCCCCAGTGCTGCAACCACCCTGCGCAGCTGTGTCTCCAGCTCCTGGCACTCCACCTGAACCGCCTTTTTGTCATCGCCTGCTGAACCACTTTCTGCAGGGGAGCCTGACAAGGAAAGCAGCAAGGTCTGCCAGTTGTCAGGAAGTTCCAGCTCCTGCCGCAGTTGCGCCATACCATCCAGCGCCTCACCTCTCTTCTGGAAAGACAGAAACACCAGGAGACCAGGTGGGATCGGAAGGGGCCGGTCCAGTAGCAGGAGCTGGCGCACCCTGGCCACTATGCCCAGGGCAGGAATGGTGTTCCCCCCTTGCATATCTCCAGGTGCGGCTGTAGTGGCATCAACTGGCGTCCCACTGGCGTACTTGTGGGCGGAGGTGGTGTGCCGTTTATCAGGAACCGTTTTGGGAAACCATGACATACAGATAAAACTAACTGAATTGCAGCCACAATATGAGAGTGCCTACTGATTTCCAGGACTACTACGCCATCCTCGGGGTTCCCAGAAAGGCAACCCCGGGTGAGATCAAGAGTGCGTTCCGCAAACTGGCGCGCAAATACCATCCAGACCTGCATCCTGGAGACAAGACCGCAGAAACCAGGTTCAAGGAGGTAAACGAGGCCTACGAGGTGCTGGGCGATCCGGAAAAGAGGAAAAAGTATGACCAGCTAGGCCCGCAGTGGCAGCAATGGGAGCGGGCTGGCGCGCCTGGGGGGTCGCCATTTGGTCCTGGGTCCCCATTTGGAAAGGGAGACACAAGGGTCGAGTACCGCAATATCTCGCCAGACGATCTGGAGCAGTTCTTTGGTGGCAGGAGCGGGCAGCCTTTCTCCAGTTTCTTCCACACCATGTTCGGTACTGGCTCCCCTGGAGCCGCACCAGCCAGCCCGCCCACCAGGGGAAGCGATGCTACCGTGCCAGCTGAGATAACCCTGGAAGAGGCTCTGACCGGGACCAAACGAACTGTCGAGTTACGGGAAAATGGAAAGCTTAGAAGGGTAGAGGTCTCCATACCTGCAGGAGTGACAGATGGCGCAAAGGTGCGGGCGAAGGGGCAGGCCGGTGCTGGTGGCAGCGGAGGGCCCAGTGGCGACCTTATCGTCACGGTCAGCATCGCTCCCCATCCGGTATTTCGGCGCGAGGGAAGCAACCTTTACACCAGGGTCGCCGTGCCGCTGGCAACCGCCATTGCTGGTGGTACCGCAGCAGCTCCCACGCCCCTGCCCACCCGAGCTGGCAGCATGGGCAGCCAGGGCAGCCGCAAAGCTCTCCTAATAGGCCCTTGCAACTGTGGCCATGGCTGGGCCAGCTTCCCTGGGGCTCACAAGACAGCGCACGCTCAGTCCACTGTCGTTGAGCTGCTGTTCTCCGCCATCCGCAAGGAGTGCAGCCGGAAGCTCAGCAAACCCTTCCTTTGCAGCCACTGTTGCTTCGGCAAGAGAGGAAACCTTGCGCGTGCGCTCTGCCAGGCGGCTTTTTGCTTCGGTAAATAGCTGCTGCTGCGCGTGCTCCAGGGCAGCGGCCACCACTGTCTCCAGCTGCTCGAGTGGGACGCTGCTCTTTCTGTCAAAGTGACGCTCCACGAGTGTGGCCTGGCCCTCGGCAAGGTCGCGGGGACCCAGCTCCAGCCTGACGGGCACGCCCTTTAGCTCCCATTCAACACTGCGCCTGCC
>JAJZMA010000008.1 GCA_021850405.1 bacterium | reverse complement strand
GGACGTGAAGGAACACATGGGGAGTATTGGGCATGGCTGATCCCATATGGGTACATCTGCTGGGTGGCGTGGGCATGCCAGCGCCTCATGAGGACGTGTGGGCTGTTGCAGTACAGGAGACGATCCCTGCCTACGCCATGATGGGCCCCCCTGGCCTTCCTGGCGGCCAGCAACTGCAAGAGCCAAAGTGTGCCATTTACTATGTCGATGCCGCGACAGGTCACACAGTCAATGTCGAATATCGTGCCGCCTCTTCCTGGCCGGCCTGGTTTGGGGCTGCGCCAGCGTTGTCAATCGTCAGGCAGGTAGTGCGAAGAAGGGGATAGCAATATGGCTGAAGAGAATAGAAAGGGTGGATGGCATGATGATTACCAGTAGGCGAGTCTACTGGGCGCTCGTGGCAATTGCGGTGGTCGGTGCGTCGGTGGGTATTGTTTGTGCTGCTACTAAGTCCTCGCGACCTGCTTTGCCAGCAGCGACACCTACTCCGTCGGCCAGGGTCTCACCTTTCCCTTCAGCCTCCCCATCCCCATCCCCAACAGTGTCAGCATCCCCCATGGCAGTGGGTGCGCTCCCAACCTGTACCGCATCAGATCTTGTGCTTACGCCGGGGAGCCCCTATCTTGGTGTGGATGCGAATACTACGCTGTCAGAGGCATACGTGTTGAAAAACGTAAGCGCCAAGGCATGTAGCATGGCTGGTTATCCAGTGTTTACACCAGTGTTTACATATGTAGCTACGACCGGAGCCGTGGAGTCGGGTGTAACCTATAACCCTCAGGGGCCCAATCAAAATGGTAATGCGCCACCTATCGTGGTACCTACCACCAGGGTTCTGGTTCCGGCGGATGGATTTGTGGCATTTGGGACTGTGATAAACCCAATTGAATGCAGCGTTGACGCTCCTGATGTCCGCCCTGAAATCTCATGGAGGGGCTCTTTGGGGCAGGTCGCATTGCCGGGAACCCAGGCGACAGCATGTGCGGTTCAAATACTCCCCTTTGCCGATCCCGCTACGATGTATGCCGCTGCGGAGGTGGTGGTACACAGGGGGCCTGCTCTCCCTGTAAATCCATAGTCTGGGTACTGGTGTTATCAGCAGGGTGGTGGTATTCCTATTTGCAGAGTGGTCATTTGTGTATTGGGCACCGACGCTTGCTGCCTTCATGGGGGTGCTTGGTTTACTTGGTGGACTTACGGTGGTAGTGAGTGGTGCCAGCAGTGGACAGGCGATCTCTTGTTCCCTATCCCCTACCTGATGCCGATGTGGGCGCTGGTTATTGGTTCGGCACGAGCGACACACCGTTCACGGGATGCACCTCCTTCGCATTCCCTGTCGCGGACGATCCGTACGGCGTAAAACCATTCGCCAGAGGACTGACCGACCACGCCTGACGACCGCAGTCAACTAGACCAAGCCCAATGCTGAAGGAGTACGCATGAGATGAGCCAGGAAGAACAATGCGTACGTTGCCATAAGAGAGTGGGTGCGGTGGACTCTTGACCGAAGCCGGTGTCTGGCCTGGCCCAAGTTGGCAACTGAACATATCGACCAGAAACGAGGCCGTGCCACCTGGAGACAAAATCGCGACTGTGCCATGGTTGCCTGCTGGCAGCTCAGTAAACACGTATGGATACCCAGCCGGCGTCGTCCTTGTTACCGTGATTTGTGGAACACCGCTCAAATAGCAGGTCGCAGATCCGTTGTTGGTCACGACGTACCAACCCGGGAAACTACCAGCTCCAGCTGCACCGCTTTGATCGTATCCGAGGGAAAGGCTCCGGGCGCGGCACCTGGCATCCGCTGGAATCGGCGTGGCGCTGCTTGAAACAGATAGCTGCCGCTCCGGAGTGACACCGCGGCCCAAACTATCCACCCGCGCGACCCCGAACGCCACTACGGCTAATGCCACTGCTCCCCCGACAGCAATGGCCATCCTGCCCGTCGACACTCGGCCCAGTCTTTTCATCATGGCTATCTCCTCTCGCTATTGGCTAACTGCCCATCATCGGAAAAGGTTCTGTCATCCTTCGATCTCCTTTCTTGGGATCCAGTCTGACTGGATTTCGGCTGGAGCAGAGCAACGACCAATGGCACCGGTGGGCTTGTGGACTTGAGCTCCAGATACTTTCGGCAATCCCCGGGGCGGATCCCTGCTGCGCCTGTCCCGGGATGATTCCAGGCTGTCAGGCGGTCCGTGTATCTTGCTGCGCGCTTACTCATTCTCGACCCATAGGGGGGCGCTGGTTCCGGAAGGGTTCTGGGAGGGGTGGACCCATCCCAGACAGCAGGGACCCGGAGGAGGGTAGAGTTGGGAGTTGGATTCTGTCCCACTTATCCCACACTGGAGGCAAGGAATGGTCAGGGTAGGTATCAACGGGTTTGGCCGGATTGGCCGCAACGTCCTTCGGGCGACACTCGGCCGCAAGCTGGACTTTGAAATCGTGGCAGTAAATGACATCACCGACCCGCCTACACTTGCACACCTCCTCCGCCACGACACCATTCTGGGAAGCCTGCCCGAACGTGTGACGGTGGATGGGAGCAGGATATCGGTGGGGGGGATGTCGTTCCAGGTTCTCTCAGAAAAGGATCCACAGCGTCTGGGCTGGAGCGAACTGGGTGTGGACCTGGTGATCGAGTCAACCGGACTCTTTACCGATGCTACGCGGGCCCGTGGCCATCTGGATGCTGGCGCCCGCAAGGTCATAATCACAGCTCCTGCCAAAGGTGAGGACATAACCATCTGCATGGGAGTAAACCAGGCAGCCTACGATCCGGACAGCCACCATATAATCTCCAACGCCTCGTGTACGACCAACTGTCTTGCTCCTGTTGCCAAGGTCCTGAACGACGCATTCTCCCTCGAGGCAGGCTTGATGACCACGGTGCATGCATTCACAAACGATCAGCGGATTCTGGATGCTCCCCACAAGGATCTCCGCCGTGCCCGTGCCGCCAGCCAGGCGATAATCCCAACAACTACAGGTGCTGCCCAGGCCGTGGCGCTGGTGCTGCCAGAGCTGGAGGGAAGGTTTACCGGGATGGCTCTCCGGGTGCCTGTTCCGGATGTAAGTCTGGTGGACCTGAGTGCGCGTCTTGGCCGTATGACAACTGTGGATGAGATCAATGGTGCATTCCGGGCTGCGGCGGAGTCGTCCCTGTCTGGAATCCTCTCGATTACGAGTGAAGAGCTGGTCTCAACAGACTTTCTTCACGACCCGCATTCGGCGATCGTGGATGCCAAGTCAACCATCATGCTGGGCGGTAACATGGTAAAGGTACTTGCCTGGTATGACAACGAGTGGGGCTACTCATGTCGGGTGGTTGATCTGGCCCAGATGATCTCTGAGAGATTATGAGCCAGGAGTTGCGGCAGGCCGTAGGGGAGCTGATACCGGTGTCTGCCCTGCCATGCCGGGGGAAGACCGTGCTTGTCCGGGTCGACTACAACGTACCCATGGCGGATGGCGTAATTCTGGATGACACCAGGATCACGGCTACTCTGCCCACCCTGAATCTCCTGCTGGAAGGGGGAGCCAAGGTCGTTATTGCTACGCATCTGGGCCGCCCAAAGGGAAAGGTTGTGGATGAATTAAGCGTTGCGCCAGTTGCTGGGCGCCTGTCGGACCTTCTGGGACGCAGGATACCGGTGGCAGGGGATGTGGCTGGGTCCAGTGCGCGGCGGCTTGTGGAGCAGATGCAGCCAGGGGATCTCCTGATGCTGGAAAACGTCCGCTTTGAGGCTGGAGAGGAGAGCAACGATCCCGCATTTGCTGCAGCGCTTGCAAGCCTGGCAGATTGCTATGTGAATGATGCATTTGCTACAGCCCACCGGGCACATGCGTCTACTGCCGGAGTTGCAAGGCTCTTGCCGTCTGCGGCGGGGCTGCTCATGATGCGCGAAATTGAGGTGCTGCAGAAGGTGCTTACAGAACCTGCACGGCCGTTCCTTGCGATTGTTGGGGGGGCCAAGGTTGGGAGCAAGGTTGGGCTACTCCGCAGTCTTCTGGGCAAGGTCGATCTGCTCTGGGTAGTTGGTGCCATGGCCATGCCATTTTTTGTTGCGCTGGGAAAGTCCTCTGGCTCCTATCCAGTGGCGGAGGCAGAACTGCAGATGGCAAAAGAGTTGCTGGAGGCGGCCCGGGAGGCTGGTGCTACCCTGCGCCTACCGGTAGACTGCAGGGTTGCTGCCAGCATGGACGCACCAGAGACCATGCGAGCAGTAGCCTGGGATGCCATCCCCACTGACATGATGTCGGTAGACATCGGCCCTGAAACACTGGCGCGGTTGCTCTCTGACTGTGCCACTGCCCGCACAGTGGTATGGAACGGACCACCTGGTGTATACGAGGTAGAGCAGTTTTCTCACGGAACAACTGCCCTTGCCACCGGACTGTCGCAGATGGAAGGGGCAGCTGTTGTAGTTGGTGGAGGAGATGCTGTTGCTGCAGTAGAGCGGGCAGGCGTTGCATCCAGGATGCATCACGTGAGTACTGGTGGCGGCGCTACGCTGGAGTTCATGGAAAAGCTCACCCTGCCTGGTATTGAGGCTCTCCGGGCAGCTCCCGCTGAGCCGCTTGTGCGGTGACCACGGCTTATCGTCGCCCGTTGCTTGCGGGCAACTGGAAGATGAATCTGAACAGGCTGGATGCAGTTGAGCTGGTTTCTTCCCTTATGCCATCACTTGCGGAGGGGGGCTGCGACGTTCTCCTGTTGCCCCCATTTGTGCATCTCTTTCCGCTCAGTCGGCTGCTCGCAGGCACCTCCATACAGCTTGGCGCCCAGAATGTTTATTTCGAGCCTGCCGGAGCATTTACCGGAGAGGTGTCAGCACCTATGCTGCAGGAAACGTGTGGCGCTGTTCTGGTGGGCCATTCCGAACGCAGGACAATCTTTGGTGAGACTGATGAGGTTGTGGCGAGGAAATTGCGGGCGCTACTTTCCAGCGGGATGAGCGCTGTACTTGCCGTTGGAGAATCCGGTGAAATTCGCGACAGCGGCATGAGTGCCTCCCATGTTCTCATGCAGACCGATGCAGCCCTGGGCGGGCTGGACCAGGAGCAGCTGTCAAGGTGTGTGATTGCATATGAGCCGATCTGGGCGATAGGTACGGGAAAGTCAGCAACTCAGGCCGAAGTTGGCGAGATGGTGACTGCTTTGCGACAGCATCTTGTTGGTAGCATCGGAGCTGATGCTGAAGCACGCCTGCGGATTCTCTATGGGGGTAGTGTCACTCCCGCCAACGCAGCTGGGCTCTTTGCCATCCCGGGTGTGGACGGAGCACTGGTCGGAGGTGCATCCCTGGATGCTGATGGTTTTACAGCTATTTATCATGCGCTTTGTGCCAGCACTGCCCAGGCAGATGGGGGCCAGTAGCATGGGGGGAGCAGCCAGACGGCCGGTGACCCTTCTTATCCTTGATGGATTTGGGATTGCCCCTGCATCTGAAGGCAATGCGGTAGCGCTGGCGAAGACTCCTGTCTGGGACCGGCTTTGGCGAAGGTTCCCTCACGCAGAGCTGGCAGCAAGTGGAGAGGCGGTGGGGTTGCCTGCTGGGCAGCAGGGCAATTCTGAGGTTGGACATCTGACCATTGGGGCTGGCAGGGTAGTCCTGCAGGCGCTACCACGGATCAGCCGGGCGGTGGAGACTGGGGAACTTTACAGCAATCCGGTTCTTGCGCCAGCACTGGAGCAGCTGGCGGAGCGCGGCGGGACACTGCATCTGGTGGGCCTGATCTCGCCGGGCGGGGTGCATAGTCACCAGGCACATGGGGTAGCTGTGACCCATATGGCTGCCCGGATGGGAGTGGCAAAAATTCGTGTTCATGCCATAACGGATGGTCGCGATGAACCAGCAGAAAGCGGTGCCCAGTTCCTGGAGCAGTTTTGCGCTGCGATGGCACCGCGGGCCGTCATATCAACGCTTGGGGGGCGGTACTGGGGGATGGACCGGGACAAGCGCTGGGACAGGGTAGAGCGGTGGTGCCGCGTCATGATTGGGCGGGAGGGCACTGTGGTAGCAGACCCGGTCCAGCACCTGCGCCAGCAGTATGCACTTGGCATTACTGATGAATTTGTGGAGCCGGTTCTGGTCGGTGCGGATGATGGTGACGCCCGGTCCCCATGGCAGGAGCGGGATCTGGTGGTCTGTTTCAACTTTCGGCCCGACCGGATGCGCCAGCTGGTCCATGTGCTGGTGGATGAGAACTTTGACAGCTTTAACCTGTCCTTTGAGAGGCCGGCTGTCGTCACATTCACCGAGTATGAGGACAACCTGCCCGTTCAGGTTGCATTCCCCTCAAGCCCGGTGCGACATACCCTTGTAGAGGAGATCTCCGCAGCCGGCATGCAGCAGTTTCATGTTGCAGAGACTGAAAAGTATGCGCACGTGACGTACTTCCTGAACGGAGGGGCTGAGGAGCCGGTTCCTGGCGAGACGCGTGTGCTGATCCCCTCATCGCGGGTAGCCACGTATGATCTTGCCCCAGAGATGTCAGCTGACGGCATCACTGAGACTCTCCTGGAGGCTATCTCTCAGGGGAAGTACCAGTTTCTGGTTGCCAATTTTGCCAACCCTGACATGGTTGGGCATACGGGAAAGCTCGCAGAGACCATCCGTGCAGTGGAGGTGGTAGACGCCTGCCTTGGCCGTATCCAGGCAGCTGTGGAAAAGGCCGGTGGTGTCCTTGTTATTACAGCAGACCACGGCAACGCCGAGCACATGCTGGGCCCGGAGGGGGAGCCCGTGACATCCCATACCACCAATCCGGTTCCTCTTGTCATAGCAGGAGCAGGGGAGACGGGGGTCGAGGCAGCAGAGCTCTCTGAGGTTGCCCCTCTTGTGTTGCAGCTGCTGGAGCTGCCAGTTCCAGAGGAGATGCTCGGTGCCCGGGAGGAGACGGCAGCCAGGTCGACCTGAACCCGGGGCCTGCGCACAGCTGACCTGGCTTCGCAGAGGGTTACCATCCTTCCTCCCGGAAGTAGATGGAGGATGAGGGGAAAGCGCACCGGCTGGCGCTGATCCTGCCCGTTGCCTACGGTGGAGACGGGCTATTTCTCTGTATACTGCAGTAGAGATGAAGAATGTCATCCCTTTTCTCCAGATAGTTGCGGCCGTACTGCTTATTTTGAGCGTGTTGCTGCAGACCCCCAAAGCCATGGGCCTTGGTGGAACGATAGGTGGTGGAAGTGACACCATGGGTGGCTACAGGCGGAGGAGGGGCTTTGAGAAGAAGCTACTGGTAGCCTCCTTTATACTGCTTGGTTTTTTTGTTCTCCTGTCGATCCTTTCACAGGCTGTTGGGGGTTGACGGGTTGCCTTTGATCTGGAGACAGCTCGCGGGCTGATACAGCTCCCAATCCTGGCCGGGGTGGTGAAACTGGTAGACACGCAGCGTTCAGGGCGCTGTAGGCGTAAGCCTGTAAGGGTTCGATTCCCTTCCCCGGCACCAGTGGGAGATCTGAACCTCTGCTCGAAAAGTGGCTGAACCACGCAGAAGTGGCACCCCTGTTAACGAGCGTGGCGGAGCGTATGCGATTTTTCGGGGGTCAGACAGGAATGCCTTCCTGTTTTTAGGGCGCACTTGCCAGAATGAGACAGTCGACAGATGCACGTGCACCCCAGATCCCCTGCGGGAATCTGGGCTCTGGAGGAGTACTCGAACCCGGTGGAGCCAGGCGACAAGCCTGACACGGTATGGACAACTGGTGGGTTCCCCTCATTGCTCCAGACTCCAGCAGTGGTGGCCCGCACCTGGACGCACCAGTCTCATCCGGAGTGAGATTGAGACCGCATAGGGCCAGCTGGCAGTGGCCTAAATCGACAACGTGTTGCCCTGCTGCGTACAGTTGCAGCAGGGGTAGCGTTCAGGTTGGCGTGGGAGGTTCGCCAGCAGAAGGAAGTGGATCTTGTGGCACTGTTGTGTCAGACTCATTGGCATCTGGTCTCGGGTCCGGCGGTGTTGCAACTCAGCCTGGGACGCGCTGCAGTTTCGAAAAATTGTATGGAGGAGTTGGGTGGACGCACCAGCCAGGATTGAATATCGGGCACCGGTTGCACCCCCAGCATCTATAGCGTTGTTTTCGTTTATGCTCCTGAGCGGTCTGTTCGGGTTGATCCTAAGCCTTGTACAAGGCGGACCCTGGCTGTTCATGCTGTTGTGGATTGCCATCGTGGGTGGTTGTGCCTTTATGTTCCTCGAAGTCAACAGCCACGCGGTCGTCATTGATGACGGCATGTTCTCCTGGTGGACGGCCTTTAGTCATGGGGTTCTGCCGATGTCCGATCTAGAGAAAGTGGTTGGCTGGTGGGGCGGACAGTTACATGTGTTTGAGTTTAGGGGAGGCAAGCGGGTTCGAGTTGGGGTGATGCAGGGCTACGTCGCGTTCGTTGAACAGGTACAGGATGCCTATCCATCGTTGCTTTTTCCTCCGTTGACATACGCTCGATTTGTGGATCACATGCGGGTGGGGCCAAGGGGCAGATGGTGATGATAGTCATGCGCAAGGTGGAGCTGGTTGGTTGAGGACAATGCTTTGTGATCTCACGTCAAGAGTGCAGACTGCCGGGCGAGCGCCTCTGGGCTCGCCTGCGGTAAGGCACCGAATGGAGGGACCGCTTCTTCTGCACTGATGGGCTACCTGACCATTGACCATGAGCTCGCTGTAGAGCGTAATGGAGCTGAACCGGAGGCGATCAACCAGGGGATCCCGGAGCCGAAGGCTGTTGCGGGCACATCACAGGGTAGTTTGAGCCTGCCTGCCGGAGAATGATGCTGATGGCAGGTCCAGTGTGGCTGGGAGACGATGTCAGTCCGGAGTCTGCATTGTGTAGACGGCAGCCGCGAGCCCGACAACAACGCTGGGCAGAAGCGCTACCGGGGTAGCCTGGTTAATGTTGCCGCCCCGGCCAAAAAGGACAAGGACGTAGTAGAGGATTGTGTCCAGGACAGTGAAGGAAACGATCCAGGCAGCGGCTCCGCGCAGCAGTCGTGCCCGTATGGTCCTTGCCCTCATAATCCTGGTGGGGTAGCTTGCTGGCATTCTGAAGGTGAAACAGGAAACTGGGAGTGGTGTCACTGGCTTCACCCCGCGAGGCTGCAACGCACTTGCGCCTGATGCTGGGGCTTGCGGTTGCTGCGACAGAAGCCCTGTGGGGGAGAAAGAGGGCGGCAGCCATGGAGGAGTTGCTGGCGCTGCCGGAGTGGCCCCTGCCGCGCTGGATGGAGTAGCACCCTGCCCTTCCTCAGCTGCCCCCTGTAGCACCTGGAGGCCGAGGAGTAGATGGGTATGTCGGCCCACTGTCGCTACAACACTTTCTGCACCAGTCAGCGGGCTCACCAGGCTCTTGTCCCCGATGAGGATGCCGTAGCTGCCGATCCTGGCACCCAGGAAAACGCCCAGGCGGCTGTACAGCAGAATCGGGCTGTGCCAGAATTCATCTGCCGTAAAGTAGGTTGGTGCGGTGAGGCTCCCGGTTATCACCTGGCACGAGCGCGCCCTTTGCTCCCGGTAGCACTGTACAGGCAGTAGTGCTGCTACCGCCGCGAGCAGGCCGCCAACTGCAATTCCTAGCGGACTTGGTGCCTGCGCTGCCATTCGCAGTGTGACGACAATCAGGGCAACGCAAACTACCGTGCCCATAAGTATGTACTGGGTAAGGTGGTTGCTCTGGTGGCTAGCCAGCACCCCCCTGGAATTTTCCTGCAACACTGGATGCTGGGGGGCGACAGCGACAAGTGCACTGAGGGCCATTCCTGCAGGAGAGGAAAGATTGGCCGGACTGGTTTGGTCGAATGCGGGGGGCGGTCCGGACGCCGCCGGTGGCTGGGGCTGGGGCTGGGGCTGGGGCTGGGGCTGGGGCTGGGGCTGGGGCTGGGGCTGGGGCTGGGGCTGGGGCTGGGGCTGGGGCTGGGGCACCTCGCCAGCTGGATCCTTCGTTGTCACGCCACTCCTGCAGCGCGTGCCCCGGCTAGTCCGGACAGCGGGGCTGGGAGCAGGGGTGTGTGCCATGCCAGGGAGCAGGCCGTTTCCATGGACATGTAAACCACCCTATCCATTGGCACAGCTTTGGGTGCTGACTGCTGTTGTGCTCCCAAGGCCAGCATGGATGTCGGGCTCTATCTGACCGACACTCAGCGCGTATCCCTCGTTGGGATAGATCGTGCTTGCAGCAAATACCATTCCGATCACAGCTCCATTATCTGCTACCAGTGGACCGCCAGAGTTGCCAGGAATCACCCTGGCCGCTATGGCTTCAATCTCCCGGGTGACCAGGGCATTCCCATAAATGTCCCAGCCTTCAGCTTCCTCGCTACCCCGTACTGCTGCAGGTACGACCTGCTCCACCCCGCCCCCAGGATAGCCGATTACAGCGCCAGTGGTTCCTCTGGAGGGCAGGACTGTCTGTACCGGCAGAGCCGGAGACGAAAGCCCTGGCACATAGAGCACCGCTACATCGACCTTGGGGTCAAAGAAGACGACGGTAGCCGGGTAGTCTCCGTTTTCAGGCCCAAACACCATCACATTGGCACCGCCTGCGACAACGTGGGCATTGGTGACTATGTAGTGGGGGGCAGCAGGCCAGCCGGAGCCTGATTCGATCCCGCCACATCCCCGTGCAACCACCTTGACTGTCAGGCCCGCATCGCGGATGATCCCTTTTGTGTTGGCGCTCGCCGGGATCTGTACGGGTGGCAGAAACTTCTGGTAGATCGTGGCGAATGGGTCAGGAAAGCTGTTTCCCTGCAGGACGGAACTGACCGATCCCAGAAAGCCAGGTGGGCGCGGCGCCAGGTGGTCCAGCCAGGTTTCGATTGTGGAGCCCCGGATCTGCCGGTCCAGCGCCGGGATTGGGCTGCCGACAAAGATCAGCCCGAGATACCAGCAGAAGGCAAGGGTGGCCAGGCCCGCCAGCAGGCTCCCCCCAGCAGAATCAGTGGTGATCCATCTTGCCCTTGAGCGGATGGTAGCCGAGCGCAGAGTGAAGCCGATCGTGGTGCCGATGCCCTCGACGATGAGGATGCAGCCCAGGAATACACCGCTCCCGATAAATGCCCGGGCGCTGTTGTTGCCGTGGGATAGTGCTGTTGCCAGCGGTGGGGCTACCAGGGCTCCAAGGACTGTACCAGCTACGATACCCGCCACCGAGAGCCCCACCCAGGTCATGCCACGCTGGTATCCGGCAAAGGCGCAGAGCGCGACCACGATCAGGATGATGATATCGAGTATGTCCATAGGCACTTAAATAGTCTGAATGGTGAACCGTGCTTAGCCACTGTTTGGTTACCCGATGCTGCGGGAAGGGGTGGTCGCAGTGGCTTGCACTAGACAGTGTGGGGTATGGCAAGCAGTTCTGCCCACTACCTTTTTCTCCGTGCGGTGAATGTGGGCAAGCGCCGGGTGCCCATGGACTTGCTCCGTGAGCACTTTTCAAGGGCTGGTCTTGGCACTGTAACCACTCATCTCCAGACCGGCAATGTAATGCTTGAAAATTGCCCCGTCCCCGTGCAGCGACTGGAGAGCACATGCGAAACCATTCTGGCAGAACAGTTTGGGTTCCCTGTCCCGGTCGATGTCCGGACGGCTGCAGAGCTTTCCCATATCGTCCTTGAATCGGGTCCTGTAGTTCCCCTGGATTCTGCCGACAGCCTGTATGTCCCGTTTTTCAGGAACTCCCATTCCCACTGCTGAACCGTTTCCCCGCCTGCCGGATGGACCCATAAGGGTGGTTGCCATCCTTGGGAAAAGCGTACTCACACAGACCTCATCGATCCCCAAGGGCACGTCATTTCCCAATCCGTTCCTTGAGCGTATCTGGCGGGCAGAGGCAACCTCCCGCAATATCCGTGTTATAGCAGCCTTGCTGGCCAAGGCTGGAGAGCATTGATAACCGGATGGGGAGTCCCGGGTTTTCTGGTGAGGCCTTTGCGCATACCTGACTGCTAGCTGTTCTGGAGGCAGCATAGCGGGGGGGGGCGATGCCAGAACGCGATGTTTCGTCCGGATCCGACCGAGGTCCCGCAGCTGCGCAAGGTGAGCCCCAGATCCTGTGGCCAAGCCGACTGGCTACCAACCGCTCGGGATATACGGCGGGACCACGAGTGTGACTGCGTACATTCCATCCCTAAGGACACGATAGTCTATGTCTGTCCACCCCTTGGTATTGACACTCTGACAGGGGTTTGTCGATGGACTGACTACGCCTGGAAGGTTTAGGATAAGCTGCTCCCTTGAGGGAAAGGAGACCCGGCCAGCCCATGTATTCTCCCACCAGATCGCCCTGTGGTTCCACAGGATCGCATGGGGTCCTCCGGATCCCAAGGCAAAGCACGCCCGCACCGGTGGTCCCCATCCGTTGCCGTTGAGACGGGACGTGAACCAAGCAGTGATGGATTTTGCGTTGGCAGTGGAGTACCAAACTGTTCTCAGTTGAGGGTTCGACTCTGGGAGGGTTGTGAATGTCACTGTGTCGCGCACTGACCCGGGATATGTGAGGCGTGCCTCGGGGTTGGCAGAAAGGGTTGCGGGGTCTACGGTGTTGGTGGTTATCCGCGTAAACGTAGCGGCAAGTGCAACAAGCACCAACCCCGTGGCTGTGAACGTCACCAGCTGAAATTTCTTCGGAACCGACGCAGAGAAAGGAAAAACTGCCAAGCCCAGTATCCCTGCCAGCAATACTTCCCAAAGCCCAGTGACTAGGCCTATGATCAGCAGAGCGGTCCCGGTAAGGATGGCAAGGCGGACGCTCCGGTAACCCGAAAGCGTCTGTCCAACCAGATCGGCACCTCCAGACACAGAGGCGACTGCCAAGCCCAAGACTCCAACCAGCCCTAGTTGGGGCGGGCCGATCGTTGAACTGGCAATGACCATGAGGAGCGCGCAAGACGCAATGGCGCCTATAGCGGTCACTCGGTACCACGGGATGGGTCGGCCTTCCAAATCGCCGGCGCGATACACAGAGGCGCCTGCCAGACCAAGTATTCCAGTGAGGACAAGCTCTGGCGAGGCAGCCGTTACACCAATAAAGAATAGTGTACAAGCCACAGTGGCGGCGATACCGGCCGCTAGGTATCCCCTCATCGCCCCCCACCTCCAATTCGCTCCCCGTGCGGTTCATGGTGGGTCGCGCAGGGGAAGTTGGCAGATTCGAGAGTTGTGGAATCCGCTGTACCCAGTGGGTCGAAGGTAGGTCGCACTCGTGTACATGGGATGCTGTAGGTCTTCAATGCGGTGGTGCGTAAGTCGCGCAGGGGGGTGAGCTGTGGGGAAGTAATGATCATGACCGGACCACGAGTGTGACGGCATATGTTCCAGCCTGCCCAGAATAAGGTGTCGCCGCATGGTATGGCCACCCCAGCTGAATTTCGCAAGGGTTAAGCTGGCTTGCTGCGTCAGGCAGCATCAGGACAACATCTTCAGTGGCTGGGAAGGTGACAGGGCCAGCCCATGTCTGGTCTGTCCAAGGTCGGTTGCGCTGCCACACGATGGTAGAGTGCGTTTCAGGCTCTGAACATGCCAGGATGGGTCGCCCCCAACCCTGACCCTGGAGATGCGATGTGAACCAGGCAGTGATGGTCTTGGTATCAGCAGAGGAGCGCCAAACAGTCGTTTGTCGTGGGTAGCTCAGGAAAGAGCTGTCATAGGACACGGCATCCCGGGTTGATCCAGGATAGGTAAGTCTTGCATCAGGACTCGAAGCGAGGCTGGCGGCATCAGCAGAGTTGGTACCCGTGCGCGTAATAAAAGCGGCAAATGCCACAAATGCAAGCCCTATTACTGCGATCGCTGCGAGCGTGAATCTGGCAGGGAGGTACGCGGACACAGACAAAACTACCAGGCCCAGGATTCCGATGATCGACAGTTCCAACTGGCCGGTAATCCACCCAATAAGAAAGAGGACGCTGCCAGCAATGGCGGCAACGCTGGCCGCCTTGTACCTCCTCATCGCGCATTCCTCCCTATCTGCTTCCCATGCGGTTGAGTATGACCGGGGAGTCTGGCAGCCCGGAGAAGGGCGCAACGAGAACTGCCGGTCGCAGAGACCCTGGGTACCTGGCAGGCACAGCGGCTGGTGTAAGTCTCCACTGCACGCCTGCTTCAACCAGTGCATGAAAAGTCGGGGCGGCGAGATTCGAACTCACGACCCCCTGCTCCCAAAGCAGGTGCGCTACCGGGCTGCGCCACGCCCCGACGCCTGGTAGGACAATGCCGTCCTGACCATAGTCAAGTGTATCCCGGTAGAGCCTGGTTTGGTGTGATCCAGGAGAGCTATCTGCAAGGGGCAGCGGAAGAGCTTTTTGGTCTTCGGGCGGGGCGGACTGCAGCACACTTCGGTTAGGATGGAGCCGGCTGGGTCCTGGGCTCCCTCACCAGTGCGCCTGCTCCTGGATGCACGAGGCAACTCCATTGCTGGGGCGAGTGCGGGCGTGGGAAGTGCAGGTGGCCTGTCGCGTGCTGGGCCGGGATGGAAGATGTCCGGCATGGCAACCATGGTTTGCCCAACTTGAGCCGGGGTTGACAACAGTGGAGGTGCAGTCACTATGGAGACAGTGGGAAATGCAGGGGAGCAGGGTGGGGTGTCTGTCATCCGCCATCCGCTGATCCAGAACGCCCTTGCGGTGCTGCGGAATGTGGATACACCAACTGAATCGTTCCGGCGCCATGCCCGCCTGCTAACCATGATCCTTGCCTTCCATGTGCTGGAGGACCTGCCGGTGCGACCGGTCACGGTCCAGACCCCCCTGGAGCAGGTTACAGGTGAGGTTGTCGATGCCAATGTCATATTCATTCCGGTGCTTAGGGCTGGTCTTGCGATGCTGGATGCCATGAGTGACATGGTCCCTGGCAGCAAGGTGGGCTTTGTTGGCCTGGAACGCAACGAGGAAACATTCATAGCAAGAAGCTATTACCAGAAACTGCCCTCCCATCTGGCAGGTGCTGAAGTGGTTATCCTCGACCCGATGCTGGCGACAGGAGGGTCTGCACTTGCGACAATTCAGCTGCTCAAGGAGCAGAGTGCCACCAGCATTCGCCTTGCGTGCGTGATTGCTGCGCCGGAGGGAATAGCTAACCTGCGGGAGAAACATCCAGATGTTCCAATTTTTGCAGCAACGGTCGACCGGGAGCTGAACAGCCGCAGGTATATCCTTCCGGGTATTGGGGATTTTGGAGATCGCTATTTTGGCACTGAGTAGGAAGCAGCTGGGCAGATAACCGGCACTTCGGAAAGCAGTGTGGTGTAATGGTTGAGAGGAGCAGGAGTTTGGCTGACGCTTAGGGCTGCACTCTGGGAGCAAGCTCTGCCCGGATGCGGACTATGTCACTTTTTCTTATTGCGCCAGTCACTACGACTGCTGCCAGGTAGGCAATACTCCCGAGCACTGCAGCAAGGATAGGAGCTCCCTGCAGTGGAAACATTACAGCCGCCATCACCGCTCCACTTGTGAGCAGCGGCAACGTCAGGCGAACAAGGTTAAGGTCGCCCAGCTTGCGCCCGATGAGCCACAATCCGAGCACACAAAGGAGTACCTCGGTGATCACAGTCGCCCAGGATGCTGCCAGATATCCGTCGCCGGTTCGGGTGACACTGATCAGCAGCAGGTTGAATGCAATATTTGCCACCACACTTATAGCCATGAGCCACGCAAAGAGTCTCTGGCTGTTGATGGCTCCCAGTGTAAACATGAAAGAGTTTGCAATGAAAATAAAGGCAATGGATATTCCCAGTATCCGAAGGCTGGGAGTGGCGGGAGGGAGGGCGCGGGTGATGCCGATAATGGAGGGTGCGAGCATCCAGGTTCCTATAGCTACCGGGATGCCGAGCCCTGCAAGGAGCCTGTAGGAGAGCTGGTAGATATCTGCTACCTGCTTTACTCCTTCCTTCCGGAAAGCTCTCGCCATCCTGGGAAAGATGGCGTTCATTGCTGCCTGGGGAACGAATGAGATGCCATCGATAAACCGGTACGCAGCATTGTACGAACCTACCTGGTAGTATCCGCGCATTCCCTTCAGAATCACCACGTCTATCTTGAAGT
>JAJZMA010000028.1 GCA_021850405.1 bacterium | reverse complement strand
GGTGAAGTGCGTACTGGGCGTACTGGGCGTATTGGGCGTATTGGGCGGACTGAGCTGTCCGCGCTGTCAGCCATGGCGATCCATTTTTCCGGCGCCAATCTTACCGGATGAGTAGCGCCAGGCATGGGTGCGAGTACTCATCTTGCGGTACGACTTAGCCATTCCCTTGCCACTTACTTTTTGGGGGCAACAGACCAGTGTTGTCATAGGCGACTGCAAGGGTGGCATCCGCACGCTCCCTGGCCCGTTGCGCTCCAGCTCGCAGCATCTCCTCCAGCGCCTCCGGCTCTGCCATAAGGGCCCGGTAGGCCTCCTGGATGGGAGCCACCGCTGCCACCACGGCGTCTGCAACCGACGCTTTGATGGCGCCGTAGCCTTTCCCTTCAAAAAGGGACACTGCATCTGCAAAGCTCATTGAGGTAACGCCTGAGTAGATGCCCAGCAGGTTCCTTATTCCCGGGCCAGCCTGGGCGAGGCTAAAGCTGGCGGCACTGTCTGTCTGCGCCCGCATGATCTTGCGCCTGGTCAGCTCAGGGGGGTCGTTGAGAAAGACACAGCCCTCAGGCTGGCTTTTGCTCATCTTCTGTTCCGGATTGACGAGTGACATGATCCGGCCGCCCGCCTCAGGCGGCGGAATCCTGGCTGTGGGAACCGTAAATGTGTCTCCGAAGGCATGGTTGAATCTCATGGCAAGGTCTCGTGCAAGCTCCAGATGCTGCCTCTGGTCGTCCCCAACGGGAACTTCATCTGCCTGATACAGGAGAATGTCGGCAGCCATGAGGACCGGGTACATAAGGATGCCTGCCCCCAGTCGCTCGCCCCGCTTTCCTGCCGTCTTGTCCTTGTACTGCGTCATCCGTTCAAGCCATCCCATGGGTGTCATGCAGGTGAGCAGCCATGCGAGCTCGGCGTGGGCGGGAACTTCCGACTGGACAAATATCAGCGATGTCTTGGGATCTATGCCACAGGCCATGTACATCGCTGCCAGCTCAACTGTTTTCTGCCTAAGCTCCTCTGGAGGCTGGGAAACAGTTATCGCGTGCAGGTTGACGATGCAGAAGAGGCTATCGGACAGCTCCTGCCCGGCAACCCAGTGGCGCACGGCACCAAGGTAATTTCCAAGATGCAGGTCTCCGCTGGGCTGGATACCGCTAAGTACCGTTGGTCTATCTGTCATGTCGTGTGGGTGATTCTAACCCACTGCCTACGGATATGACGATCCTGCATCAAAGTGAGCGGCAGGATTGCAGTCTTTGAGAGCCGCGAGTAGAGTGGGCCTAGGGAAAGTGTTTGGGAGACTAAGATGGCCAGAGAGGCAGACGCACTGCCTCGCCCAGAGTTGGCGAGAGCCCTTGCAGCGGCCTACAGCAGCCTTGCACGGAGTCCGGCAGCAGCAGGGCTGCCGCATGTATCTGCAAGAGAGGCAATCTCGCTTGTGAACCTTGAGGCTGTGCAAGGTTCAGCGCCACCACTACTGGTACAGCCCGCTACAGCTGGCTCGCGCCCCTCCACGTCGCGACAGATACGGATGGAAATAGAGCCCGGGTCA
The DNA here is from genome assembly GCA_021850405.1 of bacterium. Taxonomy (GTDB): domain Bacteria; phylum Chloroflexota; class Dormibacteria; order Aeolococcales; family Aeolococcaceae; genus JAJZMA01. Next base: position 960 of record JAJZMA010000028.1, on the reverse strand, counting down.
CTGCTTTAGCGCTCCAGGAGTACAGGCGCTGTCTGGTGTTGCATGATCTCCTCCACCTCGGTTGGCCAGCAGGGGGAATGTGACAAAGTGTATTGTTACGAAAGAGGCAAACATCCGTTTGCTGTGTGTTACGGATGTGTTACAGTGCCCACTATGAACTTGGTCTTTGTGACGTTTACAAGGGGAGTTTGATGCCTGAACTGATGAGCCCGCGCCAGCAGAAAATACTGGAGTTTCTCCAGGAGCACCTGGAAACCTACTCCTATCCTCCTACAGTCCGCGAAATCGGGCGTGCTGTTGGCCTGAGCTCTTCCTCTACGGTCCAGAACCATCTGAACGCGCTTGAGCGCAAGGGACTGATCCAGCGGGATCCAACCAAATCCAGAACCGTCGCCATCGTTGGCCGGGGCGAGCGACCGGTCCCGCATGTGATCCAGGTGCCACTGGTGGGGCGTGTGGCGGCAGGGACCCCGGTCCTTGCGGCTGAGAACATTGAGGACCGTCTTGCAGTTGGCCCTGAGATCGCGGGCTCGGACGATGCATTTGGTCTGCGGGTCCATGGCGACAGCATGATTGAGGCCGGGATCAACGATGGGGACATTGTGCTCGTACGACCCCAGAAAGTGGCCAATAATGGCGAGATTGTAGTTGCCAGAATCACAAACCCGGTTACCGGGGAGGGAGAGGTTACCGTCAAGCGCTACTACCGTGAACAGTCACGGATACGGCTCCAGCCAGAGAACCACACCATGGAGCCGCTCTATCCGGATGACGTTGTGCTTGAGGGGAGAGTCGTAGCCGTCATCCGGCTGCTATAGCAGCAATCAAGCCGGGGTGCAATGACCCCTCAAGTTTCCGTTTTTTACCCGCCATGTGAGCCTCCCAGCAAAGTGCTCCGGGAGCCCAGACGCTGGCACCGTACCGAGGGAGCGGCGGGCCGCCGAACAGGCTTAGCGGATG
>JAJZMA010000072.1 GCA_021850405.1 bacterium | reverse complement strand
CGGGGGGCCATGGCATACGACACGGCCAACTCCCAGGTCGTACTTTTTGGCGGTAACAACGGTTCTGATCTCAATGACACCTGGGTCTACAACGGCAGCACATGGACGCAGGTGATAGGCACCTCCGGCTGCACGACTGCATGCACCGGTGGCCCATCCGCACGTGACAATCTGACCATGGCAAGTGACCCCGCAGTTGGCAACGTAGTGTTGTTCAGCGGCAACAATGGCACCAGCGGAACCAATGAAACCTGGGTGTACAACGGCACCTCGTGGACCCAGGTCATCGATGCGGGTTGCACGACAGCTTGTACCAGCAGCCCCACAGCCCGGGGCAGCAGCGCCATGGCGTTCGATGGCGCCACAGCGCAGCTGGTGGTTTTCGGTGGGTACGGAGCTGCGGCTGCCACCGGGCTGAATGATACCTGGATCCTCCCACTGTCATACCAGCTGCAGGCGAGCCTGGGAGTGGCTGCCGGCACGCTTGGCTTTATCTCCACACCAACATCATTTTCATTCGCCGGCATCACCCTTAATGGTTCAGCCCAGAGCACGCCAGCAAGCATTGCGCTCGACATAGGCGATGCCACCGGTTCTGGCGCAGGATGGAACGTCCAGCTGTCTGCGACCACATTTACCAATACCAATGGAAATACCTTAAGCGACAGCGATTTTCAGGTAACAGGCTCGAGCCCTCCAGCTGTGGCTTGTGATTCGACAAGCAGCTGCACGGTAGCCAGCCTTGCCAATCTGTATCCATACACCCTGAGTGGCACTGCAACCAAGCTCCTGTCGGCCGCTGTGGGTACCGGAATGGGCGACCAGACTGTCACAGTTCCCTGGACCGCAACCATACCAGCCAACGCCTATGCAGGCACGTACCAGTCCACCTGGACGTTCAGCCTGGTGAGTGGGCCGTAGTAGCCCCATCCCTGGCAGCGGCAACACTTACTCCTCCTGGTGGCCAATCCCGATGATTCCCGGAACAGCTCCTGCCTTCCCCAAAAATCCAGCCGGAAGCTTTGCGGCTTTTTGGCCCGCCATGCGATACGCTCCCAATGCAGGACCGGACCGAGCCCCGGTAACATGGAGCAAATGTCAAAACTGGTTTTGGCCGCGGTGGATTGGGTATGCGACCGCCTTTTTCTACGCGGCACCAGGTCTCCACAACCGGTCACCCCAGTTAGCAGCTGGAATCCTGAGCGTGCCCAGCAGCGACTTGATGAAGCGCGAAAGCTTATCTCCGAGCTAAAGCCGATCCCTTATCTGACTACCGGGCCCCGTCCACAGGAACGCACCCAGCCAGGAGAGGTGCAGAGCGTACAACAGGGGCGAGAGACTGACCGGGGCCTCTAGGAAGGAGAGGAACCAGGGTCGGATCGGGCCAGCAGTCTGACCCACCAGCGCCGTCCCCAGCTCTTACCCAGCTACAGGACTACCTGACCCGGCCCAGGAAGCGCCTGTCCACGCATGAATGCTGTCTTTTTTCTGTAAGGTGATATAGTGTAGTGCTATATTATGTCTGAGGTAAATAAACAGATCAACCGCGCCGCAGATGGCAGCCTTTATGACCCTCGCGCCCGCGAACTGCTCCAGAGTATCACTGAAAATCCGCTGCCGCTTGAGGCGCTTGCGGCCGTACGACGAACAGCCCTGGATCTGCACCATCAGATGCGGCTTTGGGCTGCGCGTGAGGGCCTTTCCGAGGGGCGGCTCCACCTGCTCATGCTACTGCGCCTGGCTCCATCAGAGGGCCTCCTCATGGGGACCCTGGCGGAAAAACTACGGGTCACACCCCGCAACATCACCGGCCTGGTGGATGGACTGGAAAGGGATGGCCTGGTCCTGCGCTCCCCAGCACCACATGACAGGCGCTCCATACTGGTCCGCCTTAGCGGGCATGGCACTGCCAAAGTCAACGAACTGCTAAAACCAACCGTCGAGCGGGAAACCGCATTTGCCATGACTCTCTCCAGCCAGGAGTTAAAGACACTCCAGCAGCTATGTCTGCGTCTGGCTGAAAAAATCGAGGCTGAGGGCGAGCAGCCCTCGGGCGGAGCTATCCACTCATGACACTGCCAGGAAGACCCTGGATGGAAAGCAGCTGCACCTCATCGCTACCAACAAAATAAAGGGCCCTGCCACATGTCACGCCTGACGCGCCTCGCACTTAAATCAGGACCGGTGGTCCTTATCGGGATTGTGGTCCTTTTTGCTGCAGGGATTATCGCCGCCACACAGCTTCAGCAAAACCTGCTGCCAAACATATCCCTGCCCGGATTCATAGTCATCACCCCGGATCCAGGGGCTTCCCCAGAGCTGGTGGACTCTGAAGTAACGGTACCTATTGATGCTGCCGTCCAGAACATATCGGGAGTAAATACTGTAATTTCTGGCTCGGAACCTGGAGTTTCCCTGGTGTTTGTCGAGTTCAACCAGGGCGTAGACCCCAACGCCATCCAGCAGCAGATCTCCTCAGCCGTACAGGCACTCAAGGGCAGGCTTCCTGTCGCC
>JAJZMA010000232.1 GCA_021850405.1 bacterium | reverse complement strand
GGAGAGCCAGGGTGCAGTCATTTCCCATCGGCTTTTTGTGGTGGCTTTTCCCGGATTACTCCCACTACTGCTACCGTTCCGAAAGAAGGGTTCCTGATGAGCGCCACCTCTTCCTGGGTGCCGGTGTACAGGAGCTCGTCAGGGGTACGAGGATAAAGATTCCGTGGGACGCAGCTCGCAGGAATGGCAACGCCAATACGAGAGTCGTCGCTCACACACTGACATCGTAGGTCCTGGTGCCTGCCTACCTGGCCAGTGGCGGCCCCTGGGGCCCGGGAAAAAACGCCCAACACTACACAGAAGCGCCATCAATAGCAAGGGGCAGAACTGGAGCTTCCTGCTCTTTTGGCACTGGCACACGCCCGCTGCGCCCCCACTGCCGTGTCCCCACCGCAGTGCTGAAGCACGCCGTCGTGGGGCCAAACCAACGTCGCATGTCAGGGTCCAGGAAGAGCAGCAGGTATCACCGCAATCCCATCGGGCCAGCGATGGGCTCCGGGACCGGTGGTGATCACTGCTGCATCGATAGGATGTTCACCAATCGTCTCCCGCAGCCATCTGCGGTGGAGCACATCGCGATCATCAATTGTGCGAGAAAGCTTCACCTCCAATGCCAGGACCCTGCCGTCGCGGCGCTCCAGGATGAGATCCACCTCGTGCTCTCCTCCACGGGTGCGAAGGTGAAAAACGCCCGCCCGGGCCGCTTGTGCATACACCCGCACTGATTGCGTGACAAGAGACTCAAACAGTGCCCCAGGAGTGGTCCCGTCGCGATGGATCCTCGGATCAACCTCTCCACCGCTGAGAAGACGGGGAGCGTCAACGCCCAGAAGGTGGGCCGCAAGTGCCGGATCGGCAAGCTGGTGTTTTTGCGCTTGCCCCAGGAGGCGGATCTGGCTGGTCCGGGGCTGCCAGGCTGGTACGGGCTCAATGAACCAGAGTCGTTCGAGTGCGTCACGGTATCCTGCAAGCGTGGCCCTCGCTGGCTTGTCAGACCGGCCAGCTGTTGCCGCATACCGGATCGCCTCGAAACTGGCGGTCGTGGAGGGAGCGGCTGCATATGCTGTCATCCAGAGACCTAGCGCAATGGGATTGCGCACCTGGGAACCTAATTCGGCAAGGTCGTGATCCACCACCCGGGCAACGTAGCTGTCCAGCTGAGCTTCAGGGCCCCGCCAAGAAAGTCCCCTAAGTTCTGGAAACCCCGATGCCAGAATCTCGCGCGTGTAGTCCTGGAGCGTCTGATCTGTGTCTCCTGTCAGGGGTGCGCTCTCACCGGCCAGCAACTCAGCCAGACTTAGTGTCGGCGCAAAGTCCAGCCGCTCGCTGAGTGCCAGGGGTCGCATGCGCAAACTCACGATCCTTCCCGCGCCTGAATGCGTCCCTAACCCCTCTGGAAAAGACGAGCCCGCAAGTAGGAACTGTCCTGGGCTGGCCCCATCATCCACAGCTCGGCGGACAATATCCCAGATCTGCGGAAGACGCTGCCATTAATCAATCAAAACTGGAGCTGGAGAAACCAGCAGTCGCCCCGGATCAGCCCGGGCTATGAGCAACTGGGCCGGGTCGTCAAGTGAGTGCACTGTTGCGGCTCGCTCGGACGCAGTCCTGGTCTTGCCTACCCCCTTGGCGCCCTCGATAGCTATCGCCGGCAGGCTTGCCTGGAAGCTATCCAGTTCATCATCGAGTACCCGCCGACGGTAAACAGACATCGATATAAGCTTGCCATTCGTACGCCAGATTATTGCCAATACGTACTGGCCGTATTTAACCAATCGTACGGATCAGAGCAGACGCTATGCTGGCAATTGTGGTTGGCGTGCTAGATCCAGGGGGGAATGGAGCGAACTGTAGGCAGGTAGCTGCCCAGGGAGCAAAGCGCGCAACAAGCAGGCTTCAACAGCAAAGCCATGAGCCCCCCAGGAAGCTCCCAACCAGGACAACAATGGGGTGCAAAGCTGGCGCTACCGTTGGCCGATGGTACGTCAGCCTGATGCCTGCACAGGGAAGCTTGAATGGACACAGCCGGCAAGGATTCTCCAGCGCCCGCGCTATCATCTACAGGGCCTGCTGTGCCTTCCCGCTGCGCGCGCATCCATCAGCACAGCACCACCCCGTGATGGGAGAGCCAGCTGCCTACCTACAGTGGAGCTGAAATGACATTGTCGACCCCGGTTGCATTCATACTTTGCGTGGCTGCGATTGCCACCCTGGTATTTCCGCCGTGGAACCTGCCCAGATGGGTAGGACCACTGGTGGCAGCCGTGGCCGCACTGGTACTGGGGATCGTCACTCCTGCGGCAGCTGGCCGTGCAGTAGCACCACTGCTTCCCCCGGTAGGGTTCATCATGGCCGCAGTTCCCCTTACCGTACTTCTCGATCAAACTGGTTTCTTCCCATGGCTGGCCAGGCGCCTGACCGGAGGCCGTTCCGCGCTGGGCCCGTTCGACGTCCTGACTGCACTGGTCACCGCTACGCTCAGTCTGGATGTGGCCGTCGTACTACTGTCTCCACTTGCAGTAGCGG
>JAJZMA010000009.1 GCA_021850405.1 bacterium | reverse complement strand
TTCCAGGGCTCCGGGTCAGCGAATGTTGCTGCGATAGCAGCGGCTTGTGGCGGCTCCTCGCTCCTCTATATGTACGGCTTTGCATTCGTCGGCAGTGGACCGGGTTCCGGTGGTCCGAACATAGCTCTACAGGTTTGGGGGCAAGGCGGCATCAATCATCTGCCCGCCATCTTTGAGTCCTGCGCATTTGAAAACGGCCCCGCCTCGGGGACAGGCGAGTCCGCCGGATCAAACGTGTGGGTACAGGACGCGCAGGCAGGCAACTCCTGCCCCGTAAAGTTCCGAGGCTGCTCTTTCTTCGCTGGCCCGTATACCACCGATTGGGTGTATGTGGACGCTGGTGTGGTTGCCGGTGACCTGGTGACCTATGAGGGATGCAGCTTCCACGGCAGCCCGATAACCCACCAGTTCAATGACGCCAGCGGCAACAACCTACTTCGCTTCCGCAACTGTGACGGCATCAACCCCACCGGCGCACAGACCGCCCCCACTGTCCCCGCATCCGGCACCGCGCTCGCCAACCCGTTCCCCTTCGACTGCACTGTCGCCATCACCGGCACCTGCACCGTCACGGTCGGCGGCATCGAGGTGGCGTCCATCTCGGGCGGACCCTCCCCGGTGTTCGTGGAAGCGGGGCAGACCATCATGCTGACCTATACCACGGCCCCCACATGGGCCTGGACCGGGCACTAAGAAGAACATCATGCCCAAGAACGTTGAAACACAGCTCCGACGCTCCGCTCGCAAGCGGGGGCTCAAAGGCAAGCGTATGAATGCCTACGTCTACGGCACCATCAACAAGATCGTTCGCCGTACCAAGGCTCGCAAACGTCGCCGTGGCTAATCTCGGCTTGCCCAAGTCTCCGGGCCAGATCATATACCCTCAGAAACCGCAGGGCGCTGCCAACTTCCAGTTCAACATCTTGCCCGGAGACAAGGGTTCAGAGACTATGGACTTCATCCCCAACGGGGTGGTCGTCACCAATCCCTACAACTACTACATCTACTTCCCTGGCGCAAATCAATGGGTGGCGCCGCGCTCCTACAACTTCGTGTTCGCCTATGCGCCTGTGCCTCCGGGGATCACTTGGGATACCACCAAAGACCCGCTGGGGAATGTGCAACTTCCTAACGCTGCGCTGATAGCCAATGCAATTGCCACAACCGATGTGTCCGCCTACAACGGCGGCAGTACCGCGCCCCCGCCTGCTACCAGCATCTACACAGGTACTGACACACAAACTACAGGTATAACGGTTGGGACAATATATGGATTCGACTTTCAAGACTTAGCAGGTGATCTCACCAGCTTGCAACCTACCTTTTCCATCTATTCTATCACCATCATGTTGCAAGCCCTGATGGCGGGGTGGGCTAATACCGCACAGAATCTATGGCTTACCTTTAGGATGGGCTTTGCAACAGGTACCACTTACAGCGTTCTCACATTAGCGGCGGCTGCCTTTGCGATAACCGCTCCAGGCAGCGGTGACAACTCATCTGCCCTGTCTACCCTTACCTATTCTCCTGCGAGCCCCATACCCGTTTCCAGCTTGCTTGCGGGTGGGATTGCAGTCGAAGGTATGTTCGTGGTGCTGGACAAGGCAGAATCAAACTATGCCCTCCCCGGGATAGCTTTCTCGGCAGCGGTATCCGTAGTGGCGGGATAGCATGAATCACCCCCCTTCTCTGTACGCCATCCTTGCCCTGGTGATCTCGGCGGTGGTGCCGATAGCCCTGGCATTCCTGGCCTGGATCGGTCATCGCCTGACGATCCGCGCCAACTCCATTGACGAACAGTTTCATGAGCTGGCCCGGACGACAGACAAGCTGCGTGAGAAGTCGGAACAGACCAACGCAACTGTCTCTCGGATAGACGGCAAGCTCGACGTGCATCTGCGCCAGCATAACTTCTATCCCCACACCTAGCCCTTGCGCCAACCGCCCCTGGTATGGTATAATGCGCCATGCCGCAACAGGCGGTAAGGCAGACGATTGGAGGCATGGCATGGCGCGAGCTAAGGCGGTGGTCTTGAAGATTCACAGCTATGGAGCGGACCTGGGGCCGCAATCACAGACGTTCGCTCAGGGCATCAACAATGTGCTTACCAAGGCGGGGTTCAGGGTGGAGTACGAGGTGAGCCCCAAGGGGGTCCACGCGCTCCATGCCTATGCTCCGACCTATCACACCCGGAGGGCCAACCCCGTGACCGTGGCCCAGCGCCAGCTCTCGGCCCTGCTGGACCAGGGTCAGGACCCCGGCTCTGCTGAGGTGCAGGAAGCCTTGCGGCGGCTGGCAGAGGCCCGCACAGCGGCGCAGGCGGCGGTTCAGGAGTGAAGCGGCGGCCCCCGCAGACCCGGGCGGAAGCCTTGCGGCAGGTCCGCATGGAGCGAGCGGGGGCCGCTCAGACCCTCCGGTTCGATGACGACGGCCAGCCCACACAGCGGCTTGGAGCTGCCTGGGAGGTGCAGCCGGTATGGGCTCCGGGCCGGGCCTTCATGCTCTGGAGGGTGGTCAAAGATGGCAAGCCCCT
>JAJZMA010000243.1 GCA_021850405.1 bacterium | reverse complement strand
AGTAAAGAATTCCTGTTCACCTGCTGTCCAGATGAAATCGACACCGCATTCGCGGCAACTAAGAGTCTGATCTACCGGCACGCGCCAAATTCCTCCATGGCGCATGAACCGCGCCAAATGTTTGTAACTACAGATAACAGTACACTTTTTTACAGGCTTTTGGGTGACTCGGGTTTTGGCTGGGTAGAACTGGGCGCAATTTCGGTACGATTGGCTGGTAGGCGGCAGATCCCCACATGTTGGTGGGGCAGAGGCGGGGCCGGGGAGGAGATGGCTATGGCAGGGCGGGCACTTCGGGTTTTTAGCTCAGAATCGGTGACGGATGGCCACCCCGACAAGGTGGCCGACCAGATATCCGATGCAATCCTGGACGCTGTGCTCTCCCGGGACCCCCTGGGCCGGGTAGCGTGCGAGACGGCAGTTACCACCGGGCTGGCTCTTATCCTGGGAGAGATCACCACTGACTGTTATGTGGATCTGAAGAAGGTAGTTCGCGAGACCATCCGTGAGATTGGGTATACCCGGGCCAAGTATGGGTTTGATGCGGACACCTGCGGTGTACTGGTGTGTATTGATGAGCAGTCCCCAGACATAGCCCAGGGAGTGGACCGGGGAGGAGCTGGGGACCAGGGCATCATGTTTGGGTACGCCTGTGATGAGACCAGAGAGCTCATGCCGCTGCCGATCCAGCTGGCTCACGCGCTGGTCAGGAGGCTGTCCGAGGCGAGGCGCTCCGGGGAGCTGGAGTGGGCGCGCCCAGACGGCAAGTCGCAGGTGACAGTCGAGTATGACAGTGAGGGGGTGCCAGTTCGCGTGTCCACCGTCCTGGTCAGTGCCCAGCACTCTGAAGAAGCGACCAACGAGCAGATCCATGAGGAGATAAACCGGCTTGTGGTAGAGCCGGTGGTCCCAGCATGGCTCATGGACCAGCACACAAGAAAACTCGTAAATCCCACCGGGCGCTTTGTCATAGGAGGGCCCCAGGGGGATGCCGGCCTCACGGGCAGGAAGATAGTGGTTGACACCTACGGCGGTTACGCCCGCACAGGCGGTGGAGCGTTAAGCGGGAAGGATCCGACCAAGGTGGACCGGAGTGGCGCCTATGCGGCGAGATGGGTAGCCAAGAACATTGTGGCTGCGGGGCTTGCCCGCCGGTGCGAAATCCAGCTTGCCTACGCGATAGGAGTGGTGAAGCCGGTTTCAGTCCTGATTGAGACGTTTAATACTGAACGGATACCGCTTGCCGAAATTCACCGCCTGGTAGAGCAGAATTTCGATCTTTCCCCTGCCGGTATTATCTCGGCGCTCTCGCTCCGGCGTCCCATCTATCGGCAGGTTGCAGCCTTTGGGCATTTCGGACGTACTGACCTGGAACTGCCGTGGGAGGACACTGCTCCAGCGGCAGTGCTTGCCGCTTCAGCAGGAGTGGTTCCGTTTGACTTTGCCTCATCACCTGCGGCCCAGGGCGCTGTCAGGCGGGGTAGTCACTGATGGGGCTTCATCTGCTGGTGCTGGCTGGGGGAAGTGGCACTCGCCTCTGGCCTCTCAGCCGGAAGAATATGCCAAAGCATCTCTTGCCGATTGGGACGAGGGGAGAGACCCTTCTGGAGGCAACCGTGGCCAGACTGCTCCCGCTCCAGGGCCAGATCCATATCGTCACCTCGGCAGCCCAGCAGCGGGACTGTGCTGCCACCCTTGCCGCTATGGTTCCACCCCTGCCAGAGGGGCAGCAGCAGTTTGTGGTGGAGCCGCTTGCGCGTGGCACCGGGCCAGCACTGTCACTCGCAGTTGAACATATTGTGCGAGATGACCCGGCGGCAGTTGTCTGCTCGGTGCATGCTGACCACCACATCCCAGATGACAGCAAATACCAGGAGGCGCTTCTGGCAGCGGCAGCCTGGGCTGCTGGCACAGATGGCTTTGTAGCGGTTGGGCTGAAGCCAGTCTATGCCTCGACAGGGTTTGGCTATATAGAGCTGGGCGACCAGCTGCCTTCTTCGGTGCTGGATGCTGGGTGGAGCAGGCTGGGGCGGCCGCAGGGTGGGGCGGCCCCTCATCTTCAAGGCTATGTGGGAAGGAGTTTTGTCGAAAAGCCTTCGCTCGCGCGCGCAGAGCAGTTCCTCCAGGCTGGGACGTATCTCTGGAACACCGGTCTCTTCGCCTGGCCGGGACGGCGGTTTCTGGATGAGCTCGCCCGGGTGGCGCCAGAGACCAGCGGTAGTATCCACGTTACTGCGGATGCTCAGCTGGCCGGGGACGCTGTGGCTGCGCAGGAGGCGTACGGAGGGATTCCTGCTGTAGCAGTGGAACCGCTGCTTTTTGAGAGGACCGCTACCCTTACCGCGGTGGCCGCTGATTTTGAGTGGTCAGATCTGGGGTCATGGCCTGACATCCTACTGGCCCGCCAGCGGGCTTCACTTGGCGACGATAGCGGCAATGTGCTGGAAGGCGCAGTTACCGCCATAGGGTGCAGTGACTCACTCCGGGTGGGCAACGGTGGGCGGCATGTTGTTGTCAGTGCTGCTGAGCACCGTGTGG
>JAJZMA010000144.1 GCA_021850405.1 bacterium | reverse complement strand
GGTGAAGGTCGGGTTGTGATACTGGACCGCGATCTCAAATACATTGCCGCCGGCTTCCTTTTCCACATAAACCGGCCTGGGATTCACCGGCGTGCGACTCCGGTTCAGATAGCGTACAAACGACTGGATGCCACCCTCAAAGTGGAATGCGTAGTCGGAGGAGTCCCTCTCATCGCATAGTGTGAGGGTTACCCCCTTGTTGAGAAACGCCAGTTCCCGCAACCTGGCCGCAATGGTCTCCCAGGAAAACTCCACCTCGTCAAACACAGTGACATCCGGCCAGAACCGGATTTTTGTTCCTCGCGACCTGGTCGCCCCACCCTTTTGCACCGGTCCCTCTGGCGCGCCTCTCCTGTAGGTCTGGGTATGGATATATCCGTCCTTCCACACCTCAACTTCCAGCTTCTCGCTGAGTGCGTTCACAACCGACAGGCCCACACCGTGCAGACCACCGGAAACCTTATAGCCCCCCCCTCCGAACTTTCCCCCAGCATGAAGCTTGGTCAGCACCACCTCGAGCGCCGACTTTTTCTCGGTTGGGTGCAGGTCCACCGGAATGCCGCGACCGTTGTCAACAACTGATACGGACCGGTCCGGATGGATGGTCACAGCGATCGTGTCATAATGCCCAGCCAGCGCCTCGTCGATACTGTTGTCCACAATCTCAACCACAAGATGATGGAGTCCCCTGGTATCGGTCGAACCGATATACATGCCCGGGCGCTTCCGGACAGGTTCGAGCCCTTCCAGCACCTGTATCTGTTCGGCCCCGTACGAGCCCTTGACCTTGGTGGACGGAGGGGTTGTCTCCTCCTGCCTTATGCTGGACTCGGCTACGCCTGCTGTTTCGTCTATCACTCTTCTCCGGCCAACTTCCGCCACCCCGCCTCAAACGGGCCAGTATCTCCCAAAAAGGCGATGGGACTGACCGTTGGCAGATCTTCTTAATTGTACCAACTGGGCGACTGTTCCTGCCGTTGGCACAGCTTGCCTGCCCGGACTCCTGCACCCTCTCCAGTGTCTCCAGCCTGCCACCCTTTCACCTCCATCCCCAGGCACTGTTTGCACCGCTGAGCCAGGTTCCGGGCAGGGGATGTCGTGTGCCCACAGTCTTGCGCAAACCATGGGTAAACCAACACAGTTACCAGCATGGAATGTAACAAATGCGTCACCAGACCTAAAGAAAATCGGTCCTTTCGTACAATTATTGCAAATGGCTGTGTTGCTACTGGCAGACACTCTCGAACCGCTCAACGTAATAAGCGACCGCAGGCTGGTACTCCTGCTCAGCAAGGACAAGGTTGCATTTCTGAGCAGTGCTGATGAGGAGGAGGGACGGCTCGCGGTCGCCCAGCGCCGCCTGCCCGACCAGGTCCTCATTGTCAGACTGCTGCGCCATGTCCGCCCAATACGGCGCTCACTGCATCCCAACCGTCGCAACCTTCTGCTCCGCGACCAGCACACCTGCCAGTACTGTGGTTGTACTGCCTTGCCCCGGGAGTTGACGATTGACCATGTTGTCCCCCTGTCTGCGGGTGGCTCATCCACCTGGGAAAATCTGGTGGTTGCATGCAAGCGCTGCAATGGTAAAAAGGCCAATCAGCTGGTTGAGCAAGCCGGCATGAAGCTGCTGCGCAAGCCCAGGGAACCACGAACAGACCAGGGCTCCATCCTCTTCCTGCGCTACCCGGAGCTTCGGGTGGCATTCGATGCCTTCTGCAGGGTCGCCTGAAGGGGCACTGGCCACCCACAGCCAGCCGCGAGAGGCGGGAGGGAAAACGCCCAAAAGTGGGAGAATGGCGCCATGGGAACAATGGTTACGATCGGAAAAGAGAACATGCCAGCCTATCTGGCAATGCCCGTGGGCGAAGCCAGGGTCCCAGGAGTTCTTGTCATACATGAGGCGTTCGGGCTGCGCCCTGAGATAACTGCCCATGCCGATCGCCTGGCGGAGGCAGGCTTTGCGGCGCTTGCCCCCAGTCTTTTCTTCAGGGGCGGGCTACGCTGTCTGGTAGCCACCATGCGTGCCCTGTCGCATGGCGAGGGTGATGCCTTTTCCGACATCAGCACTGCCCGCACCTGGCTTCTCGCACAACCACGGGTCACTGGCAAGGTCGGGATCATAGGATTTTGCATGGGAGGGGGCTTTGCGCTTGCCACAGCCCCAAAGGGCTGGTTTGCAGCGGCGGCCCCCAACTATGGCAACCTGCCCAGGAATCCGGCCGAAGCGCTCAAGGGAAGCTGTCCTGTGGTGGCCAGCTATGGCGGCAAGGACCGCATGCAAAAGGGCGCGGCCGCTACCCTGGAGGCCGTACTTACTGAGCTTGGGGTTCCGCACGATGTGAAGGAGTACCCGGAAGCCACCCATGGGTTCATGAACAGCCGGTCGGGTAAGGTCGGCAAGGTGACAGCGCTGATGGGCTTGCGCTTCGACCAGGAGGCCGCCGAAGACGCCTGGGCCCGCATAATCCCATTCTTCCGGGAACATCTTATGGAGAAGGACGAATCCCGCGTCTAGTCTGGACGCAGCTTTTACACC
>JAJZMA010000050.1 GCA_021850405.1 bacterium | reverse complement strand
TTTACACCACTCGGCGGGACACTATCTCCAATTTCTCGACTCGAATCTCCCAGGAAACCCGGGGCGGTTCAGTCTGTGACAGGGACTACGTGAACACCGTCGGAAGGCCGTTTGAGAGAAAACTTCATGCACGGGCTGATGCGGGCGGATGGGGGGCTCGAGGGCCGAACCAGTCGTCTACCCTACCCGGGGCGACTCAGCATTTTCTCGTGGCGTTGGTTTTTTGCCTGCGTATCAGCCTTGTGGCGTGGCATGGGTCAAAGCTTGTAAGCGATCAGTCGGTGCGTAGCGTGAGGCAGCCCGCTGCGCTCTTGCCTTAGCCAGATTCGCTGCCGGCGTCGCTCTCTGCTCCTGGAGATTGTGTTTCCGTGCTGGCGGGTGGTGGCGCCGGTGACGCATCCGTTGAGTGCGTGGCCCTGCTGGTGCCCTCCTGCTCCACTTCGTGTTCGGTAGTTACGAGCTCCTGATGTGTGGCTTCCCACTCTTTCCAGATAAGGGCCTGGTGGTCCGGCGGCAGCTCTTTCTGGGCCCTTGAGAGGAGCGCGGCAGCGCTTGCAAGGAGTTGCTGGGGATGGGTCGATACTGGCGCCTGTTTGATGTATGACGCTGCGAGCGCAATTTCGTTTGATGGGATGGAAGCTGTGGCAGTTGAGGAGGGGCTTTTGGCTGGCTGTGATGGCGAGCCCGGGAGCAGCAGCAGCATGCTGCCAGCAACGACTGCTGCCGCAAGAAGCCCCCGCTGCAGGAAAAAAGTCCATGATGCGCGAGGTTTGCTGACTGAAGCTAGCAAGGCTGTGTGTGCGCGCTCCTGTGCGTGCGCTCGTGGCTCCTTGTGACTTGCAGCGCTCCATGCAGCGAGCGCCTGCTGCAGCCTTTCTTCGGGCTTTTCCATGTTGCTCATTCTGCTTTCTGCCCTCGCGGATTTCGCGCAAGTTCTCTTTCAAGTGCTGCGAGCGCCCTGTGCTGCAGTGCTTTCACTGCGCCAACCGGTTTTCCTGAGGCCTCTGCAACCCGTTCCAGTGAGTGGTCAAGGACAAAACGCCGTACAAGCACATCGCGCTGAGCCTCATTCAGCCTGCGGATGGCCCTGCGCACCTCGGCTGCGAGGAAAGCATCCTCGGCAAGGCTGGCAGGATCCACGGTCTCCTCTGGTTCTGGCACAGCTCTCCTGGCCCGGCTTTCTTTGCGAAACTCATCGACAATCCGGTATCTGGCTATGCGCAGGAACCATGCTTCAACCACTGGTTCGGAGCAAGAGCGTAGCTTCCCAAGTGATCCTGTTGCACTGACAAACACCTCCTGGACGATGTCCTCCGCATCTCCCTGGCGCGAAAAATGGGCGAGCGTGTAGCGCAGCACTACAGGGTAGAAATGACTAAACAGCCAGTTCCAGCCTTGAGGGTCCCCCTTTTTTGCTGCGATCACTGCATCACTCACATTGTCGGGAAGAGGCAAAAAGCACCGCTCCTATAGAGTAGGTCGTTGGAAAGAGGTAAACTGGTACGCCCAAAGATTACCCGTATCTTTCAGCTGTATCCCTCCGACATACCAGTATGAGAGAGCTCTCTGCAGGTCTGTCGTCCGCTGGGAAGGCTGTTGCCGTTTTCCCTTGGCAGTGTGCCATCTTGCCCTTCACCCTAAGGGACACTTTCGCCAGCAGGATTCAGCTCTCACCGTTCATTGGTCTGGTACAAAGCCGCTTCCCACGCAGCTACGGTGGCAACCTGACCCCGCTCAGCTCCTGGTGCAAGCCCCATCCAGGGGTAGCGGGGATTGGGCTGGCTGGCTCGTTGGTGCTACGCACGGTGGCATGTAGCCGTCTGGCTTCCTTCTGGTGCACCTTGGTGTCCGCTAGCTCTCTCAGCCCAATCCCAGGTGCTGGGCTTCCCGAAGGAAACCCCAGGTTTTTCTTTCCAACAGTGGGTGTCCCGCCATGGGCGCTCTCACAATACTGGAGGCACGAACCATGAAAATTGCGCTGGGAAAAGGATTCGCCGCGTCTCGGCTGGTGGCCCTGGGGGCAACAGTGGTGACTGCTGGTGCTGGAGCAGTGGTTCTGGCCGGGGCTGGGCATGCTCCTGACTCATCGCTTGCGTCTTCAAAGTCGGGACAGGCCACAGCAGTTGCCAGACAGCTGTCTTCCCTACAGGCCCAGGAGCAGAAGGTGGCCGCCCAGCTTGCCACGGCACGCGCAGCTCTAAAGGTTGCCGAGCAGGGCAACAGCTCAACTTCACAGCAACTTGCCGCTGAAGCATCCACGATGGCGGCCCGGGAAGCAGCCCTGCAGAAGGAGGCTGCTGCGCTGGCTGACGCCTCACATGCAACTGCTGGAACCCATGCGACAGAAGGAGGGGATGGTGGAGGACAGGGTGGAGGGGACAATTGAGCAGGCGTTCCTTACTGCTCCAGCAGGTTCAGGAAGAACGCGCTAGCCAGCGGCAGGAGCAGTTTCGCCGGACCAGGGTTGCCCTGGGAGTCATAGGAAGCTCCATGCTGGCAGGGGGCGCCGCGGCATTTTTCTGGGCCTCCCAGGCAACACCGGCAGCA
>JAJZMA010000064.1 GCA_021850405.1 bacterium | reverse complement strand
TTCTCGTGCTTGCGACCTACACCGAGGTTGCACTCGCCAGGCTGCACCACACGGGGTCAGTTGGCATCAATCTTCTTACCAAGATTGAGCTGCCGACAGTTCCCAGTCTTTTTGGAGCGATGCTGGCAGGTGTCGACTATGTGATCATGGGCGCTGGCATTCCCCGTCATATACCTGGAATCCTTGATGAGCTCGCCCATGGAAGGACCGTACCAATCGAGCTTACGGTGTCTGGGCGGGATCCGGGGACGCCACTGCCCCGGATGGAGTTTAACCCGGAGCGGTTTATCGTGGGAGCTCCTCCCCGGCGTCCATTCTTCCTGGCGATAGTCTCTTCGAATGCACTGGCGACAGCACTGGTGCGCAAGAGCACTGGAAAGGTAGACGGATTTGTTGTGGAAGCTCCCATTGCCGGTGGCCATAATGCACCCCCAAGGGGAGAGATGCGGCTGGATGCGAGCGGCAGCCCTGTGTATGGAGAGCGCGATGCTGTGGACCTTGAGGCTCTCAGGCGGCTGGGGCTGCCGTTCTGGCTGGCTGGGGGGATTACCTCTGCAAGCGATGTGGAGAAGGCGATGGCGGGGGGTGCTACGGGCGTGCAGGTTGGTACTCTCTTTGCCTTCTGTCGTGAGTCCGGGATGGAGGAGGGGCTCAAGGCGCAGACGATTGCAGGCTGCATGGAAAAGACCGACATGGTGTCCACGTCACCCCGTGCCTCTTCCACTGGGTACCCGTTTAAGGTAGCCAGGGTAAAAGGCACCTTATGGGAGACGTCGATCTATGAGGAACGCACGCGCAAGTGTGATCTTGGTTACCTGAGGGAGGCGTATCTGAAGGAGGATGGGAAGCTCGGGTATCGCTGCGCTGCGGAGCCAGAAGACCAGTATGTCTCCAAGGGGGGCAGTATCGAGGATACGGCTGGGCGAATGTGTATCTGTAACGGCCTTATGGCTACAGCTGGAATGGGTCAGCTGCGTGCACACCACCGGCGGGAGCCCGCTGTTGTCACCGCGGGAGACGCCATTGGAGCAATCCTCAAACTCAGGGAACTGTACGGTGACTATTCAGCCGCCGATGTCATCGCCTATCTGGCCCAGCGCGGCGGCAGAGCTGCAGCGGGTTGACCGTTTCAGCTCCCCGATATGGTTCCTTCATAGTGGCAGTCATGGCGGTGGCGCCCCGGCGGATTCTACCGCCAGCCTGGGGGCGCCTGGGATTATAAAAAGAAAAGGGGATCCAGCTGCCCTTAGGCGCCAGACATAGCCTTCACCATCTGGATAAGCAGGATAGCCCCTCCCCCCTTGGTGACCATCTCAATGAAGAAGGTTCCGGCGCTCTCCTTGTGATCCATCAGCTTGTTGATGCCGCTTATGGCAACTGCTATGGGCACTATATATTGCGCGGCAGTAAGTATTGGTAGTACGAGGCCAGTGTCGATGCCCTTGCCAAAGGTTCCTGGCGTTACGATAGCGGCCATAGAAAACAGGGCCTGTGCAATCATCTTGTCCCCTTTTATCGGTCTTTCGGGCTCGCGCACCCCTGTACAGCAGAGGTGCCTTACGCCAGGGTTGCGCCCTTCACTTTCAGGGCACCGCAGCCTGGCGAGAGTTCATTATAGGAAATTGGGCGCTTGAAGTGTGAGCGGCGTTATGCCGGACAGTGGTGCGGGAGCACTGGCGCAGACCGTGCCGGCCGGTATCTTCCTGGGCAGGGGTAAAGTGCGCACGACTTCTTATTAAATTCGCAATGTTTGGGAAGACCAGTCAGCCAACTGCCCGCTTGCCCACGTTTCTTTGGAACGGGGGCGCCTGTGGGACGTAGACCCAAAGTAGCGCAACTCCCGCGCTCGCCCTGCGAAGTGGCGGTCGATTCCAGCCTGGTCTGGCTGGTTGCGTACCCGAGGCCCGGAGTGAGGACTGTTCCGGATACATAAATATGTCCTGAACACACATTTGGGGCCTTCCCCACCCTGGAGGTGGAGAAGGCCCCTGGTTTGGGACCAAAGAGAGGAGGCGTCCCTCTTATACTCCCGGGATTACTGCTTTGTTTTCTACAGGCCAGCCATGGTCTTTACAAGCTGGATCAGAAGGATGGCGCCACCACCTTTGGTCACCATCTCAATGAAGAAGGTTCCAGCGCTTTCCCTGTGCTCCATCAGCTTGTTGATGCCGCTGACTGCCACTGCAACCGGAATGATGAACTGTGCCGCTGTGAGCAGCGGAAGCACCAGGCCTGAGCTGACTCCCGTCCCAAATGTACCTGGTGTAACTGCCGCCCCGATAAATGCTGCCAGTGCTCCAATCATGACCTTGCCTCCTCAATACCGTTGCTGTAATTTCCTGAAACTGCTGCCATTGCTACCGCTGGCTCGTTGCGGGTTCTTGCCTGCCCTGCCAGCCCGACCTGTTTGCCTTCCACCCTGTGGAACGGATTTCCCAGCTCTGCACGGACCTTTGCCGTACTGACTGTTACTGTGTAGCTCTCTGTTGCCATGACCTCATGCTAGAAATCGCGAACGGACACAGAACGGACAATGGCAAGTTGGAGTTGAC
>JAJZMA010000153.1:1039-2553 GCA_021850405.1 bacterium | reverse complement strand
TGGCCATCATGGGGATGCTCGCAGCTGTCTTCCAGTCAGGGGCCAGCACCCCGTACGACTGAGGCTCACTTGGCCTGCTGTGCGGGTTAAGGGAGTTGGTACCGTTGAGGGCCCAGATTGACCAGCTGGCCCCAATCTCCTCCAGATATTCAACCAGGTATGAGAACCAGCACCCCTGTACGTTATGCGGATTGACATTGGCGAAGTACTCCGGACTCGATTTTCGGTAGCGGTTTGATGTACCAAATTCACCCAGCCAGACGGGAGCTATACCCTCCTTTGCGATATATCCCCAGCTGCTGTCCCAGACGGCCCTGCAGGAGCTCCGGATGCTGGCCGATCCATTGGTAGACAGCCACGGGGCCCAGTGGCTCATCTCTGGTCCATAGTCATGCGGGGCATAGACGAGCTGGTTGGGAACATGGAAGCGGATAGGACGCGGCCGTGTCCTTCCCCCTCCTGCTTTCCCGACCCCAGTCAGATTTCCCCCAGCCCAGTATGGAATTGGTATGGGGCCCACATCCGGCCCCGCTGGATCCCAGGCGACCCCTTCCACGCACATGAGAAGCCTGGGGTTGATCGCGAGCAGGGCATTTCCGCACCTCTCCGCCGCTGCTGCCCAGTCACGAGGCTTCCCCGTGAATGGGAACCAGCCGTTATATCCCCAGAGGGAGCCGCCATCGCGGAAATAGTCGCCCAGGTTGTCAGGTGGTGTAGCTGGCTCATTGCGCAGGTCGCACCCAATCACTGTGTCATTCCCACGGTACCGCCGCACCAGCGTCAACCAGCTGTCCAGCCAGGCACGCTCGCTATACCCGGACGTATACCAGAGGCCATCCCCCTGTGCACTCCAGCCCGCATTGGAACGATGGTTGTCCAGGACGACCTTGAGCCCATGCTTGCCAGCAGACGCAACCAGGGCGTCCATGATCTCCAGCGCGCGCATTCCTGCAAGCCCTGGCTGCGCTCCGACAAACCGCGTTATCCTGGGATTGCGCTCAACCATCTCAACTGAGAATGGGAGCCGGATCATATTGAAACCAAGTTCCACAATGCTGGCGCAAATCTGGTCAAGGGTTCTCACATCCAGACCCCCTGCGACAAACGCCTCACTCTCAAACCCAAACCAGTTCACACCTGCAAAGCGCACCACTGCTCCATTGCTCCCGACAATATCTGCTCCCCTTGTGTGCAGATACCCAGCCGGAAGGAGATTGTGAACCCGGCCAGGAGCCCAAGGGGCGGTCTTCTGGTTGGGAATCAGTGCCGCAATCGCCCCACTCCCCGGGATGGTCGAGAGTGCGGCAGTTGAGGCAGCAACTGCTGCTCCCTGCAGAAACCTGCGGCGACTGAAGCGACGTTCCCAGATGGATTGGGGGTGATCCTGCTCTCTCCCCGGTATTGCGTCTTCTGGATCAGTGGTCCCCATGCTGCTATTGTCCCGGCAAACGACGGACCGCTACCGGACAAAGCCGTACCCTTGAGAGCTCACGCAGAGGATGCCCCACGTGGCG
>JAJZMA010000153.1:0-1029 GCA_021850405.1 bacterium | reverse complement strand
GGGACAACCTCCTCACGCAGGCAGGGGATGTCCCAACTGCCCCCCCCCTGGTTGCGCAGGAGTGACTGTATGTGCCCAGGCATCCTCGCAACGCCATAGCAGGCTGCCAGAATCGCAGGCTCGGCAGCAAGCATGAAACGCGCCAGGCAGACGATTCCCAGGAATGCCAGACACTCAGCAAAAGGTCCATACGAGCCTCAGCAGGCAGCAGAGCTCCTGGGTGCTTTCGGCACGATCCACAAAAGGAACCCCTGCGTGCTCACAGCCGGCTGCCCGAGAACAGTGGTGTAAAAGGCAGTGGCTAGAGCATGCTCAGCAGGGATTGGACGAACTGTCTGGGAAAACGGATATCCGAGGAAGGCTACCGTGGGAGGGTCGATCACAGCCCTGACCTGTAACTTCTCCAGGAGGCTACGGACAGTAGCTACCTCCGATACCGACGGGTTGATGACGAGCCTGGACGCACGGGTCAGCGCCTTGAGTTGAGTTGCTGGGCAACCCAGCCTAAGCGGCACGTACGCGTAGCCTCCAACTAGCCGGAACCGGTAGCTATCGTTGACCAGGTACTGCATGTCGAGAGGCTGGTACGTAGTTGCATATGGAGCAAATGCCACGACCGAACCGGGGGGAACTGCCCTGGCAACAGCAGCAGGAAGCCTGACAGGAACATCTAGGGTAGTAACCGGCCTGGGCAACGCCGGAATAAAACACGCCAAAGAGAGCAGCGCAGCAATCGTAAGCGCCAGACTGCCGCGACGACTACGCACAGACCCCATCGCCACCGCCAGTGCAGATCCGCCAAGGAGCACAGTGTACACACTCAGGCGATTTGGCAGGACATCCCTGAGTATGGGCACGGAAGAAAGCTCGCTCCAGCCCCATCCCAGAGCGATGACAGCTATGACGACCGTGGAACCCGCAAGAATCAGGATTCGTCTGTCTCTCCGCAACACCCACCCCCCTGCCAGCAGAAATGCCATAAGGGGGATCCCAAGGTAGACGTCATCCTCTGCATAGTTCACCGGAAGT
>JAJZMA010000152.1 GCA_021850405.1 bacterium | reverse complement strand
TCTTCGACCTCAATACGGTCGCCCCCATGGTGCTCCAGAGGCAGGCATGCATCAGGGGTACGCGCAGTCCCGTGAGCCTCGTCCTGGACTGCAGCGCTTCCGGAAGGCCGAAGTATTGGAATCCCCCCGTATCGAAGCCTCCCAGAGCGTGCGATCCAGGCAGCAGTCTCGTATGGTGCTCTCCTTGTAGGCGAGGAGGTGTTGACAGCCGGACCTGAGGCGTGCAGTCAGGCTTGATGAACCTCTTCCATGCTACGCGGTGGCGATCCTGAGTGAGACCGGGCTCGGCATCAACAGCCCACCGGCGATACTTGAGCACGGGATCTGGATCCTTACTCCTGTGGTGTCGTGCTCCAGTGATGATACCAGCACGATTGACGTCATTACAGTCCATTGGCACCGACCTCCCCGGATGGTGGCAGGGGGCAGAGCAGATGTTGAAGAAGCGGGTTCCGATGGACAAGTTGGCCATTGCACAAGTGCTTATCGAGATACGGAAGCCATTGCTCCCAGCTTGGTCGGCCGTCTCGCAATAGGGTAGCGCCTATGCCAAGAATGCGCTTAATAAGATTTGTGAAACCTGCCTCAACTCATTTGAGCTGTTGCAGTACCGCCCTCTTTCCAATCGGAAACTAAAAATGGCTGGTGCAGTACGGCTGGTCCGGGAAGCATGAAACGGAGGTGCAAATGTTCTGGGACAAACTGAGCGCCATGCACAGAGATTTCATCGATCTCTCACGGATGTCTTGATACTGTTAGCTCATGCAGCCTACCGTTTCAGGTGTGCCCACCTGTTGTCCGACCCAGCCGCACATGAAGGACGGTACCCTCGTTCATCCACACACCAGAGCCTGAAATGAGGGGCGTCCTTCCTGAAAAACGTCTATCTCTCGTTATCGCAGCCATCACCCTCATCGTAGTGGCGGTGGCAGGAGTTGCCTATGCGAGAAGCAACGCCCCCTCGGCGAAGTACCAGACCACGACCGTCACGGTAGGAACAGTGACACAGACCCTTGGAATGGCTGGCAACCTCATGCCCACAACAGTGGCGGATGTCAACTTCGCTGTCGCGGGCCAGGTTGCGACCATCCCCGTTCAGGTAGGAGAGGACGTGACGAGCGGAGAGGTGCTCGCAACGCTCGTGGCCACCCCGCTCCAGGATGCCCTCACGATTAGTCAGGCTCAACTCGCCTCCGCACAGGCACAGCTCTCCCAGGCACAGGCAGGTGCAACGCCCGGCCAGCTCGCGCAGGGCAATGATGCAATAGCATCGGCACAGCTGGCACTTTCCAGTGCCCAGACAAATGCTGCAGACAATGCTGCCCTCAACGCGGAAGCATTAACCATTGCCAGATCACAGGTGGTGACCGATCAGGCGCAGGTCTCCTCGGATACCGCCACACTCATCACGGCCCAGCAGCAACAGGCCGCAGCATGTGGAACGGCAAGCGATGGACAGCAGTGCCAGGCGGCCAACGCCCAGGTCGCGACCGACCAGCAACAGTTATCAAAAGATTCATCCACCCTTCAGGCGGCCCAATATGGGGTAGAAACGGTGCAACTCAAGAACACGCAGAGCACCAATCAGGGCAATGAGCAGATCGCAGCGGCACAGCAGCAACTGGCATCAGCCCGCGCTGACCTTGCCGCTCTGGAGGCAGGTGGAACGCCTGCACAGATCCAGTCCGCCAGAGACCAGGTCACAATCGACCAGGTCAATGTGCAGGAGGCAACAAAAAATCTTGCCGACGCCACCCTCACGTCGCCTGCCAACGGGGTTGTTGCCCAGATCAACACAACAGTCGGAGCACAGGTCTCACCGGCGGGGGGAGCAGCAGCGAACGCAACCCCTCACTTTGTTATCATCGGGGCTGGCACCTTCTCCGTGGTGGGGACCGTCAGCGATGCACAGATAAACCAAGTTGCAATTGGACAGAGCGCAGAGATCGTGCCCGCCGGTGCAACACAGTCGCTTCTCGGCACGGTCACTGCAGTGGCGCCAGAGGCCACCATCTCTGCAGGCGTCGCCACCTTCCCCGTAACCGTGACTGTCAGTAACTCCACTGGCAGCATACGGGCTGGAGCCTCAGCCGCCGTAAACATCATCATCAACCGTGCCGTCGGCGTGCTCACCGTTCCCACCAGCGCCATCCATACGACGACATCCGGCAGCACGGTGGATGTCCTTCGGAACGGCCAGTCGGTCCCAGTCTCCGTGCAATTGGGGGCCTCGGATGCGACCACCACCCAGATTCTCTCTGGTCTCTCTCAGGGTGAGACAGTCATCCTCGCCTCAATCACGAGTCAGGTGCCCGCGACAACAATTCTCCCCAGAAAGGGGAAACTGGGAGCAGCCGCATTCCCCGGCGGTGGCGGCGCCACACGAGGTGGAAAGGGCGCAAGGCCATGATGACTGCTGCGTGGAAGCCGATGCCAACACCAGCTATTCTTCATCTGGATAACGCGTCCAAGAGCTACGGGTCTGGTGACACGACCGTACATGCTATAAGCAATGTAAATCTGTGCATTCAGCGGGGCGACTATGTTGCCGTGATGGGCCC
>JAJZMA010000119.1 GCA_021850405.1 bacterium | reverse complement strand
CGAAAGGGGCCCCGCTCCGTATGAGCTTGCCTGATGCAGCCATGTCCCAGCGGATTCGGATCGGCGCGTAGCGGAAGTGGGAAAGCAGACCTGCGTAGATGATCGTTACCGAGTAGCTTGCAACGTATGCCCAGATAAATACTGCAAGCGGAGCATGGGTGAGCGCTGCGTGGATCGTGATCCCAAGGAGAACGACTGTTTCCATCGCTATAGCCAGCGCTTCGAATCGCAGCTCCCCAAAAACATAGAACGGCGCCCGGAACAGGTTTGAGACGGCCGTTGCCATGAGCAGCAGGTAGACGGGGATGGCCAGGAAAAGCAGAGTTGGGGTAAAGAGCCACATCAGGCCCAGAAGGACCAGGCCGGCCAGGAGCGCCAGGGGGATTTTTGCTCCGAGCACGATGGCGAGATACTCTCCCAGCCTGTCCCGCTCTCTTGAGGCTTCTCTCGTGTAGATGACCTGCAGCCCAATATCTCCAGCAACAGAGGCCAGCTGACTGAGGACGATCAGGGTGGCATACTCTCCGTAGCGGGTCTCTCCCAGGCTGTTTTGCGCGATGATCACGACCGCAAGCACCAGTATCTGTCGCACGGCTCTCGTGGTTATCAGGAGCCCGGTGTTTAGCGCCGGCCGGCTGGATCCCTCCCTGCCGGCGGTCCGGGGGGCTGTCATGAGGGAGTAACGCCAGCTTTGCGTGAACCTGGGCAGAGGCGGACAGCCCTGGCTGGATTTTGTGTGGCTGTGATGCAGATCACCCAATTCTGCTCATGGACTGCGGTAATATTGAGATTCACTATGTCGATGTTACGAGAGGATCAGGCTCCAGAGGTCGGTGGCGTTTCCGCCTGCATCTTTGATTTTGGCGGCGTCATGACGGTGCGGGACGACCGGCATTCCTCCCTGCCTCCCGAGCTTGCATCCCTGGTTGCCTTTTATCAGCAGGAGTTTGCGGACTGGTACCACATTCCAACTGTTGAGCATGATATCCACAGGGTTGAGGTGGGGGAGATATCACTGGACGACTATTTCGAGGGGTTGTGCCAAAGGCACGCAGAGGCTGGCAATCCACTGATCCCGACCCCTGTTGCCCGCGCAACGGTGTTTGCCGGATTTGATCCATGCCTGGAGATGGTGGCGCTGGTGGGCCAGCTTCGGCAGAGTGGCTACCGGACTGCCCTGCTCACCAATGTCGGGCATGAGGCGCCCCCGCTCTGGAGAAGGGTCCTTGGGGATCACGTGGACAGGATTTTTGACACCGTCGTGGATTCATCCGCTGTTGGTGTGCGCAAGCCTGATCCACGTGCCTACCTGGTCGCCACCAGTCGGCTGGGTGTTGAGCCGAAGGAGTGTCTTTTTGTGGACGATCTCCCGTGCAACCTTGCCGCAGCAGCCGGTCTTGGGATGAAGACTTTTCACTGCACCGATTCAAGGCGGGCTGCTGCCACTCTTGGAGCAGCATTTGCTGGTGCCACCGCAAGGCGGCTGGTGACGTGCTAGCAGTGCTGGCCGGTGGCCTCCGGGATGTCTGAAAGCTAGCTCATTTTTGCGACTGTTCCGCCCAGATGAATCCTGCTGGCCAGCCGTACTACATGCTTTCTGCAGAAGGGCATTATGTGCCAACTATCCATACGCAGGGTCCCTGGTCGAAGGTTGACCAGCATGGTGGCCCGCCAATGGCGCTCCTGGCGCACGTCATTGACCAGCAGATTCCCCTTGCTGGAAAATTTGCAACCCGTCTCTCTTTCGACATCCTGGGGCCAGTCAGGATTGAGCCCTTCGACATTGAGGTATCCATGGTTCGGGACGGTCGCAACATCTCCCTTCTGTCAGCCAGTCTTATGCAGGCTGGAAGGGTTGCGATGATGGCTTCGGTCTGGAGAGTGTCAGTTGAGGAGAACGTTGTCGCGTATGGTGCCTCCACTGCGCCCAAAGACACGGTTGCCTTGCCACCGGCTCTCTCTCTGGACCCCGGGGGGCAACAGGGGGGTGGTGCGGATGGGGGTATCAACACATTTGGCTATGGACAGGCAAGCGACTGGTTCTTTTCCTCGGGGTCCTTCCTGGAACCTGGTCCAGCACTGGTCTGGAACCGGGTGAGACGTCCGTTGCTCGGCGAGGAGTTTGCCACAGCTACGGAGAGGGCCCTCCTGCTGGCAGACGCAGGTAGCGGTGTTGGAGCAGCTTTGCCCTGGGACAAGTTCGCCTTCCCGAATGTGGACCTGACCATGCACATCTCCCGGCCCCCGAGAGGCGACTGGCTCGGTGTCGATGCCAGGACCTGGATTGGGGGAACCGGGTCAGGGATGGCAGTAAGCGCGCTCCTGGATGAGGAAGGCAGGTTTGGCACCGCCTGCCAGAGCCTGTTTGTAAGGAGGAGGCAGCGGTAGGCTGTGCCGGCAGGGGGATTGGCCCCTGTGGCATAGTCTTGTATCCATGGCACGGTTCTTCTCCCAGGTGGCGTCTCCTCTCTTTCTGCTGTTGCTGGTTCTGGGCCTGGTAGCAGGAGACGCACTGGCAGGGCATGGCAATCTGGGCCCAGTAGCTACGCAATTTACCTGGCTTCGGGATGGTATAGATGCGGTTGTCCTGCTGCTCTTTCTGGCAACCGGATTTGTCTTTTCCCGCAGGGTGGGCCGCATGGTCACCTTTGTTGTAGGGGTGGGCCTGTCAGCCCTGGGGCTGCTTGGGATAGCAGTCATCTTTGGGCACCTGAAATACAGTGGAGATATCAGGTTTCCACTGGGTATGGATATCTTTGACCTTGCGGTGGGAATACTGGCTGTCCTGGCTGCTGCGGGTACGATAGAGGAGTAACAGTGCCCACGGCAGCATGGTGCTGGCCTGGCTCAGGAGCCGGGTCTGCTCCGGGTCTGCTCCGGGTCTTCAGCAGTGGCTTCTGACAGCTGTCCGAAGCGCGCTACTGGTCCTTTGTGTGATGGTGGCCGTTGCGGGAGCTGGGTTCATAGTCATGGCTCCTTCTGGCACGCTCCACCTGACCCCGCACGGTCTCGACTGCGTCGCTTGCATTGTTTACGGCGTTGCGTGCGCGTGGGGCAATAAACTGGGCCGTCTTTCTGGCGGTTTTTACGGTCTTGCGGGTTGTTTCAAAAAGTGCCTGCATCTGGTCTCTTGTCTTTTCTCCCGGCTGTGGTGCAACTGCGATACCGATCACTGTTCCAACTACAACCCCATGGAAGATTCCTCTCAGGTAGCCCATGTTGCTCCTCCTTGTCTTTCTGGCCTCGTGTTAACTTATCAGCCAAATTCAGCATCTGATAGTTCAATCATGGCACTCTTGGGGTATGGAACTTCAGTTTGCCTTTCTGGCGGAGAGTGCTACAGTCCCACCTGACGGAAAGTTCTACGTTCTGGGCGGCGGCTTTTCTGCCGTAGCACTTGCCAGCTTTCCGGCAAGGATAGGGTTTGCTGCGGTTTCGGGCTGGCGTGTAACTGGCAGCGATGCGGGCCAGCGGCACGAGCTTGAAGCACGCTTTGTGGATTCTGCGGGTGGTCTTGTGGTCCCAAAGGTGCCCATGCTCTTCCAGTTTCCCCCCGAGGCCCCGCCACCCGAGAGAGAAGTGATCGTCCCTGCGGTTACTTTCTTTTCCCCCATGATTTCTGAAAAAGGGGGGTACCAGGTGCAGTACTGGTTTGGTGGAACCCAGGTCGGCTCAGTAGGGCTTTATATCGATGAACAGCCAGCTGTGACCACGTAGCCTGTAGCAGCGCTCCCTGGGAATCCCTGCTCTTTAGGGGACCGGGTATCCTTTCCAACCCCCAGGCCAGGTCGCCGTATGGACCCTCTAGCTGACGCCAGCTGCCTGTGGGGCTCGGGAGGAGCTGTATTCATAGAATCCCTTGCCGCTCTTTCTTCCCAGCTGTCCTGCTGCCACCATCCTTTTCAGAAGCGGAGGAGGTGCATATTCTGGCTGTCCATATTCCTTGTGCAGGGCCTCGCACACCATGAGTGTGGTGTCCAGTCCAATGTAGTCCAGAAGCTCCATCGGTCCCATTGGGTGTCCACAGCCCAGCTTCATCCCGGTATCGATGTCCTCACGTGAGGCAAAGCCGGACTCAAACATCCGTATGGCGTTGGTGAGATAGGGCAGGAGAAGCAGGTTGACGATAAATCCACCACGGTCCTGGGCGATGATGGCTTCCTTTTCCAGCAGTTTTCCAAATGCCAGGGCGTCGTCCATGGTCTCCTGGCTTGTAACTATGCTGCGCACTACCTCGAGCAGCTTCATCACCGGGGCCGGGTTGAAAAAGTGGAGCCCAACGACCCGGTCTGGCCTGCTGGTTGCTGCTGCAATTTCAATCAGGGGAAGGGCAGATGTGTTGGAGGCAAGCAGTGCATGGGCTGGCACGATCCGGTCCAGTCTGGAAAATAGCTGGACCTTCTGCTCCAGGTTCTCTACTACCGCCTCTACCACCACATCACATCTGGAGAACTGCTCCAGTTCCAGGGTGAATGAGATCCGCTCCAGGGTGCTTTCTGCCTCAGCCGCTGACAGCTTCCCGGCATCTTTTGCCCGGCCAAGACTTTTTTCGATCCTGCGTTTTCCTGCCTCTAGTGGAGCCTCACCGATATCAAACACAAGCGTGGAAAGGCCATGGCGGGCACATACCTCCGCGATGCCTGAACCCATGATGCCCGCACCCAGTACTCCTACGGTTTTAAACTGCATGATTTATCCTCCATCCACCTGCTGACTGTGAGGCTGTTCCAACGCCCTCGCCATGGTTTGAAGGCTGACGTGGGTGGCTCCAGTCCACGGGAGACCGCCTCTGCCAGCGCCTTGCCTATATCATGGCGTTATGGGAAGGACGCTTGCACTCCTGTCTTCCGACCTGCTTATGGGCAGCCGTGTCGCTGCTGCCGCGGGCCGTTTTTCGGGGCGGATGGTTCCATTCGGGGAAAGGCTCGACGACACCGTCGTGGTCGTGGACCTCAACCCGATCCGTGGCAAGGATAGCGCAGACGAGATGCTTGATATGATCCGGAAGATTCGCTCGAGAGAGCCCGAAGCAGTGGTCATTGGCTTTTGTGGCCACGACGAAAAGATGCTCCGGATCGCAGCGATGGAGGCGGGGGCTGACCAGGTGGTAACCAACGGTGGCCTGGCGGATGCGGTTGCAAGGCTGCTCAGTCAGGAGCCAGGGATGCCTTCCCAGTGAGTAGTGGTGCAGCTGGGCCGCTCCTGCTGGAAGAGCGCCGCTGGTTTCATGCCCATCCGTCTCTTTCCGGGGAGGAGGGGCCAGTTGCTGCGCAGATAGCCCACCTGCTCGCAGAGGCTGGCATTCGTGCGCGACTGGTCCTGGATGGAAGGGGGGTCATCGCGGAGCTGGAGGGTGGTATGCCCGGTCCACGTGTCATGTACCGGGCTGATATAGACGCCCTGCCTGTCACAGAGGAGGGATCCTGGGAGTGGCGGTCGGTCGAGGAGGGCAGGATGCATGCCTGTGGTCATGACTGCCACATCGCCATCGCACTGGAGCTGGCACGCAGGCTGGCTGCCCAGCGTCCCTGGCCGGGGGCTGTCCGGTTCTGTTTCCAGCCAGGTGAGGAGACTGCCTCCGGAGCGCTTCCCATGATTGAGGCAGGGGTGCTTGAACAGGTCGATTATGCCCTTGGCGTCCATGTCTGGTCGCTGCTGCAGGCTTGCCACATAGGGGTTGCTCCTGGCCCCCTCTTTGGGAGTGCGGACGAATTCTCCATAACTCTCCTGGGGCGGGGTGGACACGGTGGAATGCCGCACCTGTCAGTAGACCCGGTCCCGGTTGCAGCCCTGCTGATTGTGGCGCTCCAGGGGCTCATCAGCCGGGAGACATCCCCTCTTGGAGTAGGGGTAATCACTATCGGGAAGATACAGGGTGGGTCAGCCAACAATGTAATAGCTGATGCAGTAGAGCTTGCTGGCACGGTGCGTGCAATTACTCCAGGGGACCGGGAGCGACTGGTTGGCAGGGTCGAGGAGGTTGCACGTGCAATTGCAGCAACCTATGGTGCAACAGCGCACTTTGAGCGCAAGCATGGGACGCCTCCTGTCGTTTCAGACAATGCGGTCACCCAGGTGGTCGAGGAGGTTGCCAGCGCCATTCCCGGAGTAACTGTGGAGCGGGTACCGCCGGTGACAGTCGCCGATGACATGGCGTGCTATCTGGAGAAGGTGCCGGGCTGCTACTTTCTGGTTGGTGTGGGTCCAGAGGATCTTGCCACGGCAGTCCCGCACCATAGCGCCCGGTTCTTTGTGAATGAAGATGGGCTCCTGCCCGGAGTGGCCGTGGTGGAGGCTGCTGTGCGGCGCCTACTCGAGCAGGGTACCCGTTAGTGCTCACCCTGCTCCCTGCTGATTGCTGGTCCTGTGCTCCAGGAATGCCACTCTCCCTTGTCCTCAAAGGTAAACGTCCGGGATCGGCCCTGACGGCACTGCAGTTGACAACCGGCTGGCCTGGAGAGGGCGGTAGCTTCGGGTGCCGACGGTGTTGAGCGTGCAGATATTGCAGATATCGCAGCGGAAGGAGAGACATGGACGGAAGTGACGCAGGAGAAAGCGGCACTCACTCTGGCAATGGGCAGGGAGAGCCGTCACCGAACATGTCAACCCCAGGCGATCAGGATGTTCTGCCCGGCAGGCTTGCGTCGGCCTCTGCAACTGTCCTTGTAGAGGTGATGGAACTGCAGCACACCAACAACTCTGGAAACGTCCACGGTGGGACTATCATGCGAATGGTGGATACCGCCGCAGGTCTGGCTGCCGCGCGTCATTGTCACGGGCGGGTAGTTACTGCAGCAATCGATGAGATGAGTTTTCTGGCTCCCGCCCATGTGGGAGACCTGCTCACCATTTATGCTATGGTCAACGACGCCAACCGCACTTCGATGGAAGTGGGGGTGCGGGTGGAGGTGGAGCAGATCCCCTCTGGGGAGGTTAGGCATGTCTCCTCCGCGCATCTTATTTTTGTGGCGCTGGGAGAGGATGGGCGCCCCACCGCTGTTCCCCCTGTGATAGCTGTCTCTGAGGATGAGAAACGAAGGCAGGAGCACGCACGGATCCGCCGGGAGCAGCGGCTTCTGCGGCGCCGGTCGATAGACAGGGTGCAGTAGCTGCACCGTGTGCATGGCCAGGGCACGGGGAAAATGGGATAATTGGCACTCATGAGCAATGCAGGTGTCGTCGGAGATCCCAAACCCAGGATAGTAGCGGTCCGGGATGCAACTGCTCCCAGGTCTGTAAGGCGGCAATACGTTCGTTTTGCCTTCTACAAGGTGGCACAGGAGTGGCGCAAGCTCCCGGTAGAGGAGCGCAAGGAGCAGACCTCAGCTCTCTCGCGGCTGCTGGAAGAGACGGCACAGCGGGACGGCCAGGTCCTGCGGACCTTCTCTCTGGTAGGCACAAGGGGGGATGCAGATTTTATGGTCTGGATGGTGAGCGATGAGATGGAAGGGCTGCACGAGTTTGCTGCTGCGGTCAACCGGCTCGATATCGCCGGTTATCTCAGCATGCCTTATCACTACTTTTCCATGACCAAGAAGAGCAGCTACGTTGAGGGCCATGAGCATCCCGGAGGAGAGGGTCACAGCAACCGGATGGTGATTCTTCCCACCGGCCGTAAATACCTCTTTGTTTATCCCTTTGTGAAGACCAGGGCATGGTATCGGCTACCCAGGGAAGCACGGCAGGCACAGATGACTGAGCACATTGCGATGGGCCACAGGTATCCAGGGGTGAAGATAAACACGACCTATTCCTTTGGGCTTGACGACCAGGAATTTGTGGTTGCCTTTGAGAGCGACTCGGTTGAGGACTTTCTGGATCTGGTGCAGGAGATGCGGGAGAGCGCAGCCTCAGAACACACAGTCCGTGATGTGCCCTCCTTTACGTGCATACTGGGCGAGCCCAAAGATGTTCTGGACGCCCTGGGGTAGGCCGTTACCAGGCGGTAAATAAAAAGTCCCGCCGCTCTCCCCGGTACACCCTTGCCATGGCGTGACCCGCTGCCTGCACTGGTGCACTGGTGGTAGCGTATGGATGTTGCATGCAGCCTGATGCAGGCGATTTTCAAGGAGGGATGTAGCATGGAGAAGCGTTCCCTGGGTCAAGGGTTGTCTGTTTCTGCGATCGGTCTTGGCTGCATGGGTATGAGCCAGTCGTATGGTCCTGCGGATGAGCAGGAAGCGCTCGCCACAATCCATAGGGCACTGGAAATGGGCGTGGATTTCTTCGATACAGCTGACATGTACGGACCCTTTACCAATGAGGTGCTGCTGGGCAGGGCACTCAAGGGTAGGCGAGAGGGGGTAGTAATTGCCACCAAGTTCGGCAATGAGCGCCGTGCGGATGGCAGCTGGGTGGGTGTAAATGGACGCCCTGAGTATGTGCCGCAGGCCTGCGATGCCTCACTGGCGAGGCTTGGGGTCGACCATATCGATCTGTACTATCAGCACCGGGTAGATCCATCGGTTCCCATCGAGGAGACCTGGGGGGCCATGTCAGAGCTGGTTGCAGCGGGCAAGGTGCGTTACCTTGGAATATCTGAGGCAGCGATCGCCACGCTCAGGCGGGCGCATGCTGTCCACCCCATGGCTGCAGCCCAGTATGAGTACTCCCTCTTTACACGGGATCCTGAGGATGGGCTGCTCGCTGCCACACGGGAGCTTGGCATAGGGGTAGTGGCCTACAGTCCCGTCGGCCGGGGATTTCTCTCCGGGACCATAACCGACCCGTCCCAGTTTCAGGATGGCGATTTCCGCAAGGGCCACCCCCGGTTTACAGGGGAGAATTTCCAGCGCAATCTGGATGTGGTGGAAAAGGTCAAGGAGCTGGCCCGGACGCGCAACGCCACTCCTGCGCAGATAGCCATCGCCTGGGTACTGGCACAGGGGAAAGATATAGTGCCAATTCCCGGGACCAAGCGGCGTAGCTATCTGGAGGAGGATCTGGGCGCACTGGAGATCCGGTTGACGGAGCAGGAGCTGGCGGCCATTGAGGAGATTGCGCCCAGGGGAGTAGCGGCAGGGGAGCGCTACACTGCAGAGAACATGGCAAGACTCAACGTGTAGGGCTGCCTGCCGCCGCACGTCTGGTTCAGATCGGCCGCCAGCACCGGCAGCCACATAGAACTCCAGCGGGATTCAGGCCGCGAGAAAAGCCCGTGGGAGTTGGTCGGGAGAGCCTTGGCGATACCGATTGGCTCCCGCCGGGTGTCACAGGAAGACACTGGACAGGTCTTCAGCCCTGACCGGCTCCTTTCTACCCGAGTGCGAGCCCCTTTCTGGCCTTCGGCCTCGATACCAGCCAGTCCCACCCTTTCTGGGTTACCCGGACCGTCTCGCTTCCTGAATTGACACTGACAAATCCGGCAAACTCCAGCGCTGCCATGACTGCGCCTAGTTCCATCAGGTCCACCTTGTTTTTGCGGGCCATAAGGTAGAGGCTACGCTCTGGGCATTCCCGGAGCGACTGGAGGGCTACGTTCCATATGGTTGAGTCCGCCTTCATGGCATCGGCGGGGCGGGCGCAGAGGGCTGCCATCCGTGTGCTGGCTTCTGCTTTCTTTTCGGCTCCGCCGGACTTTAGCTTGGTTGCCAGGGCAACACCCTCTGGGGAGAGTGTGACCATATGGGGCATGTGACCGGTTTCCTTCTGCAGCAGACCCTCTTCACACAGTCGGCGGACAGCCGCAAGCCCTTCCAGGGTGGTTGCCTTTATGCTGCGTACCAGAGACCAGATTGAGGTGTCTCCCATGCTGGTGGCGTGGCTGCCATCCAGTGTCCTAAGCAGTATCGCTGTAGCCAGACGGTGGTCCACTGGCATGGAGTATGCCTGGGCATGCGCCAGTCCTGAGGCAAAATCGTTGCTGGGGACAGTTTCTGGGTCGGTCATCTGGACTCCTTGCTTTTCTTAATGCCTCAGTGCCCCCTGATGATAGATAAATGGGAGGGGGCTCTGCTGGGGTTGAAGCTGGGCGAGGTGCCGAACTGCGGGCAGAAGCTTGTCCTGCGGCAATGAACGACAGTCGTGCAGCCATGACCGCTCCGCCCTGCCTGCACTCCGCTCCGCTCCAGCTTTAATTTGACCTTTGGGCTCTTTCACTGCTACCATGAGCGGTCGCGTAGTAGCGCGGGTCCGCTTGCGGGCATCGTTCTGCTGCAAACAGTTCTAAGTGTTCTATATGGAGACCCGTGCCCACTATTCAGCAGCTGGTCCGGAAGGGCCGAAAGACGTTGGTCAAGAAGACCAAGGCACCTGCCCTGAAGGCTTGCCCACAGCGCCGCGGTGTGTGCGTGAGGGTCTACACCACAACTCCCAAGAAGCCAAACTCTGCGCTCCGGAAGGTGGCACGTGTGCGTCTTACGAGCAAGGTTGAGGTGACCGCCTACATTCCGGGCATCGGCCATAACCTTCAGGAGCACTCCGTTGTCCTGATTCGTGGTGGACGTGTCAAGGACCTGCCCGGCGTGCGCTACCACGTGATTCGTGGCGCCCTTGATACTGCAGGCACAAGGAATCGCAAGCAGGCGCGCAGCAAGTATGGTTCAAAGCGCGAAAAGGCAGCAGCAAAGTAAGCCATGCCACGTAGACAGAGAGTAACCAAGCGGACTATTATTGCCGACCCGATCTACGGCAATGTTGGCGTAGCCAAATTCATAAACTGCCTCATGCTTGCAGGCAAGAAGAGCGTCTCCCAGGCGATCCTTTATGAGGCCTTTGAGAAGGTACGGCGGTCGTCAAGGCGGGAGCCGCTGGATGTCTTTGAACAGGCAATGCGCAATGTCACCCCGGTGCTCGAAGTGAAACCCAAGCGGGTGGGTGGTGCAACCTATCAGGTGCCAGTTGAGATCCGGCAGGATCGGCGTTCCGCGCTGGCCCGGCGCTGGATTATCCGGTACGCGCGCTCCCGCAGTGGGAAGAGCATGGCAGACAAGCTTGCAGCCGAGTTGCTGGATGCTGCTAATGGAGTTGGAGCCTCCATCAAGCGGCGTGAGGATACGCACAAGATGGCTGAATCCAACAAGGCATTCTCCCACTTCCGGTACTGACGATGGCAACCGCCGTAGGCACCCGTGCATTCCCGCTGGAGAAGACCAGAAACATCGGGATAATGGCGCACATTGATGCCGGCAAGACCACTACTACCGAAAGGATTCTTTTCTATACCGGTCGCATCCACAAGATGGGAGAGGTACACGAAGGCGCTGCAACCATGGACTGGATGGTTCAGGAGCAGGAGCGTGGTATAACCATCACGTCCGCTGCAACCGCTGCAGAGTGGCGTGGACACCGGGTCAACATAATTGACACACCTGGACACGTGGACTTTACCGTTGAAGTGGAACGCAGCCTGCGTGTACTCGACGGGGCTGTGGCGGTTTTTGACGCTGTTGCTGGGGTCGAGCCCCAGTCTGAGACTGTATGGCGCCAGGCTGACAGGTACTCGGTTCCGCGAATCGCATTTATAAACAAGATGGACCGGATCGGGGCGAATTTCTTCGCTGCAGTGAAAGCCATTCGCGAGCGCCTTGGGGCCAATCCGGTCTGCATCCAGCTCCCCATCGGGGCTGAGGCCGACTTTCGTGGAATAGTGGACCTGGTCCGTAATGAGGCGATCATCTACACCGATGACCTCGGGACGACACTGGAGCGGTCGGCCATCCCGGAGAGTATGGCTGACCTGGTCGCGGAGTACCGCCGCGCTCTTATTGAGGCAGTATCTGAGAACGATGACCATCTGATGGGCATGTACCTTGAAGGGGAGGAGCCAAGCCCTGACGAGATCCTGCGAGGACTGCGGGCGGGTACGGTGTCAGCAGCACTGGTGCCGGTTCTTTGCGGCAGTGCCCTGAAGAACAAGGGTGTGCAGCCGATGCTGGATGCGGTTGTCGATTTTCTGCCTTCGCCTCTGGACAAGCCTGCCATAGCGGGGCACGACCCAAGAAACGCTGGTGCAGAGTCCACACGTGCAGTCAAGGATGACGCCCCGTTTTCTGCCCTTGCCTTCAAGATTGCGACCGACCCGTTTGTCGGGAAACTCACCTTCTTCCGTGTTTACAGTGGACTGCTGCGAAGCGGGTCCTACGTTTATAACTCGACCAAGGGAGAGAAGGAACGGGTGGGGCGGCTGCTGCAGATGCATGCCAACCATCGCGAAGAGATAGAAGAGGTGCGCACCGGGGATATTGCGGCCGCTATCGGGTCGCGCAAGACAGTCACGGGAGACACTCTGTGTGCCGAGGAGGCCCCAATAATCCTGGAGTCCATAAACTTCCCTGAGCCGGTGATCTCCGTGGCGATTGAGCCCCGTACCAAGGCCGACCAGGACAAGATGGGTGTTGCCCTGCAGAAGCTCGCAGAGGAGGATCCAACCTTCAACGTGCGGACTGACCAGGAGACTGGGCAGACCATCATTGCCGGGATGGGGGAATTGCACCTTGAGATCATCGTGGACCGGATGCTCCGGGAGTTTAAGGTCGATGCCAATGTGGGTAAGCCACAGGTCGCGTACCGGGAGACGATTACAGGAAAGGCACATGGTACAGGCCGGTTTGTAAGGCAGTCAGGCGGTCGGGGCCAGTATGGGCATGTTGAGCTTGAGGTTGAGCCCAACGAGACCGGGAAGGGCTTTGAGTTTGTGAACAAGATCGTCGGTGGTGCGATTCCCAAGGAGTATATCGGGCCCGCCGAAAAGGGAATGATTGAAGCCCTGAACAATGGAGTCCTTGCTGGATATCCTGTGGTTGATGTGAAGGTCACCCTGGTGGACGGCTCGTTCCACGAGGTGGACTCCAATGAGCAGGCGTTCCAGATTGCTGGATCGATGGGAATCAAGGATGGCATGGCAAAGGCCAGTCCAGTCCTGCTTGAGCCGATCATGAAGGTCGCAGTCAGCATGCCTGAGGAGTTCATGGGAGATGTGATTGGCGATCTGACTGGCAGACGTGGGACAATCCTCGGAATGGAGAGCCGCGGCGGCAGCCAGATGGTCAACGCCGAGGTGCCGCTGGCAACCATGTTTGGGTATGTGAACGAACTTCGTAGCAATACCCAGGGGCGCGCCACGTACTCCATGGAGTTTTCCCACTATCAGCAGGTCCCCAAGAACATCGCTGAGGAGATCGTGGTCAAGGCGAAGGGTTAGCAGACAGGAATCAGCTTGGCACTGGAATAGATGCGTCAGTCAGTTAGAGGCAGAACAGGCAAATAGAGGTTAGAAAGGCAGAGAAATGGCAAAGAAGAAGTACGACAACAGCAAGCCCCACCTGAACGTGGGCACCATCGGGCATATCGACCATGGCAAGACTACCCTGACAGCAGCCATCACCAAGGTGCTGGCAGAGAAGGGTGGTGCTGAGTTTCGCTCATTCGATTCCATCGACAATGCACCCGAGGAAAAGGCGCGCGGAATCACAATCGCAGCCTCCCACGTGGAGTATGAGACTGCCAACCGGCATTACGCTCACGTGGACTGCCCCGGCCATGCCGACTACATCAAGAACATGATTACTGGCGCTGCACAGATGGACGGCGCAATCCTGGTTGTGGCGGCCACAGATGGCCCCATGCCCCAGACGCGGGAGCATATCCTTCTTGCCCGCCAGGTTGGTGTCCCATACATCGTTGTGGCGCTGAACAAGGTGGACATGGTGGATGACCCGGAACTGCTGGATCTGGTAGAACTGGAGATCCGTGAGCTGCTGGGCAAGTACGAGTTCCCTGCCGACGATGTACCAATCGTGCGTGTGTCAGCACTGAAGGCCCTTGAAGGGGATGCTGCAGCTCAGGAGCAGATCATGCAGCTCATGGCAGCTGTTGATGACTACATTCCTGTTCCAGAGCGTCCCATTGACAAGCCGTTCATGATGCCGATTGAGGATGTGTTCTCCATTGAGGGGCGCGGTACGGTCGTAACCGGCAGGATTGAGCGTGGCGTCGTGAAGGTGAACGAGCCAGTTGAGATTGTTGGAATCAAGGAGACCACCAAGACTGTGGTTACCGGGGTTGAGATGTTCCACAAGCTGCTGGACCAGGGTGAGGCGGGCATGAATGTCGGCTGCCTTATCCGTGGCGTAAAGCGGGAAGAAGTAGAGCGTGGCCAGGTGCTGGCAAAGCCAGGGACCATTACTCCCCACACCAAGTTCAAGGCGCAGGTTTACGTCCTGAGCAAGGATGAAGGCGGGAGGCATACCCCATTCTTCAAGGGCTATCGGCCGCAGTTCTATATCCGTACCACTGATGTAACTGGTACCATCCAGCTTCCTGAGGGAGTGGAGATGTGCATGCCAGGGGACAACGTGGAGATGGACATCGAGCTCATAACTCCGATTGCGGTGGAAGATGGCATGCGCTTTGCTATCCGTGAGGGTGGTCGTACCGTCGGAGCGGGTGCAGTCACCTCGATCCAGAAGTAGGCACTGGTCAGAAGAAGAAGAGAGAGAAAAGAACCGGTTATTTGAGATGGCACAGAAAATTCGTATCAGGCTAAAAGCCTACGACCATCGCCTGCTGGACCAGGCTGCGACAAGAATTGTCGATACTGCCCAGCGCACCGGCACGCGTGTTGCCGGGCCGGTTCCTCTTCCTACATCAATTACCAAGTACACCGTTATCCGTTCACCATTCAAGGACAAGGATTCCAGGGACCAGTATGAAATGCGCGTTCACAAGCGGATTCTCGACATTCTGGACCCGAATCCAAAGGTTGTCGATGCGCTGATGCGCCTGAACCTGCCCAGTGGTGTGAACATCGAGATAAAGCTGTGACCAGGGGAATACTTGCCCGGAAGATCGGGATGACACAGCTGTTTACCGATTCTGGAACAGTGATGCCTGTGACTGTGCTCCAGAGCGGTGACTGCAAGGTGGTGCAAACCAAGAGCAGTCCTGTGGAAGGCTATGATGCGGTTCAGCTCGCCTTTGACGAGCGCGCTACCAGGAAAGGTGTCCCCCAGCCCCTGCTTGGCCATTACAAGGCCGCTGGTCTCAAGCCTCATCGCGTGCTGCGGGAGCTTCGCAATGGCAGTGGCAAGCCTGGAGACGCGGTCACAGTGGAACTGTTCTCAGCTGGCGATATAGTCGATGTGATTGGAGTTAGCAAGGGCAAGGGCTTTGCTGGCCAGGTCAAGCGTCATAACTTTGGCAGGGGCCCTGTATCCCACGGCTCCCATAATATCCGGCAGGCTGGCTCCATTGGGTCAGTGGATGCAGCAAGGACCTTCAAAGGGGTCCGTATGGCTGGGCATATGGGGTCACACCGCACCACGGTACGCAACCTCGAGGTGGTGCGCGTGGACGCTGAACGCCATCTGATCCTCATTAAGGGAGCGGTGCCTGGTCACACCAATGCAGTCGTCATGATCCGTTCTTCGGAAGGGGGGCAGTAGGATGCTGGAGACCACCGTCATTGACCAGGACGGCCAGCGCGTAGGTTCGGTTGAACTTGCCGCAGATATCTTTGGTCTGCTTCCCAACAAGGCCGTAATGCATCAGGCACTTGTGCGCCAGATGGCCAATGCCAGACAGGGAACATCTGACACCAAGAACCGCACCGAGGTTAGTGGCGGTGGCCGCAAGCCATGGCGCCAGAAGGGAACCGGCAGGGCCCGGCAGGGGTCTACGAGGTCCCCGCAATGGAAGGGCGGCGGTGTGGTGTTTGGACCTCATCCACGGTCATATCACAAGGACATGCCAAGGAAGCAGCGGCGGCTGGCACTGCGTTCGGCACTTTCAGCACAGGCACAGGCCGGTTCCATAAGACTGCTTGAGAGTTTCTTCCTCGAGAAGCCCTCCACAGCGCTTGTTGCACGCATGCTGGATACCGCTGAGGCCAAGGGGCGGGTGCTCTTTGTGCTGGGGTCCCACAACGAGATGCTGGAGAAGAGTGCGCGCAATATCCCACATGTAAAGGTGGTTCTTGCGAGCAATCTTTCGGTCAGGGATCTGCTGGTGGCGGGCACTGTAGTGATGGGCAAGGATGCAGTTGAGCATGTTGTGGAGGTGTTGAGGTGAGAGCACAGGAAGCTCCGCATGCAGTTGTTCTGCGTCCGGTGGTGAGTGAGAAGTCATACTCAGGTGTGGAGACAAGCAAGTATGCGTTTCGCTGCGCTCCTGACGCCAACAAGATTGAGATAAGGCAGGCTATTGAGGCCATGTATGCCGCTGACGGGATACGCGTAGTTGCAGTGCGCACTTTCAATGTGAGAGGCAAGGAGCGGGTGCGCGCTGCCCGTGGAAGGCGCGTCCATGGCTTTAGTCCAAGCTGGAAGAAGGCGATAGTGACAGTGGCGCCCGGCCAGAAGATTTCTGGAATTTTCGAGGGGGTGTAGCAGGATGCCTATCAAGAAATACAAGCCAACGACCCCCGGCCAGCGCTTTATGTCGGTTACGACATTTGATGAAATAACGAGCACCAGCCCGGAGCGCTCCCTGCTGCAGCACCTCCCCAAGAGGAGTGGCCGCAACGCGCAGGGGCGGATCACGGTCAGGCACCGTGGGGGTGGCCACAAACGGACCTACCGGGTTATTGATTTCAAGCGAAACAAGCACGGTATTCCCGGGAAGGTAGCAACGATCGAGTA
>JAJZMA010000188.1 GCA_021850405.1 bacterium | reverse complement strand
CGCTTCCAGAGAGCACACTGAGCTCCACCCCGCATCGGGACTGTATCGTGGCGATGCATTCAGTTGAGTTTCGGGCATCCCTGACCGCACTGGTAGCAGTTGCAAGTACTGCCCCGGCACCAGCGGCTTCTGCCTTTCCCTGGAAAAGCTCCAGGGTGGTGATGATGCTCTCAACCGCTGGGGCGACAAGATTCCCGTCCGGATCCAGCTGGCGCATCAGGCGCAGCGGCACGGTTTCCTCACAGATTGCTGTAAGCGCTCCGTCATGTCCGGGCACAAGGACTGCCAGTCGGGCTGTATTGGAGCCCAGGTCAATCACTCCCAGTGGTCCCCTGTTTTCGCCCAAGAGGATCTCCCAGAGGCTGCTTTCAGCCGGATATCCGGATTATAGAAGGTGGTAGGCCACCCAGCGGGCCACTTTCGTTCCTGTAGCGCAAGCTGCAGGGTCTCTACAGGTTACGGCGCAAGGTACAGGGCTGGCAAGGGCTGTTTCCCTGCTTGCACCATGCTGTGACACGCCGTCATCCGGTTCTGTAGCCGTTTCACCCTGTCCAGTTGCCAGGTCTTTTGGTGCGACGTGGACGACGTGGACATCAAGGGGGCTAGCTGGTAGCGCTTAGCTCCCTTCCCCGGGTGCTTGCTGTGAGCAGGCCAAGAGCATCCACGGCTGTATCCAGCAGCTTTTCCAGCAGGAGTGATGAAGGTGGTGGCATGTCTCCAGCTACGGTATTGCTGACCATGCAGATGGCTCCAACTGAGAGCCGGCGAACGCGAGCGACAGTAAAGAGCGTTGCAGCCTCCATCTCGGCTGCCAGAACGTTCCCCTGCTCCCAGATGGTCTCCCTGCCAGGGAGGGTTAACTCTCCTTCGCGGTAGAAGGCGTCATTGGAGACAACAGTGCCCACGTATGTCTGAACGTGGCTTCTGCCTGCTGCAGATAGCAGGGCATTGAGCACCGTAAGGGTGGCTACGGCCGGAAATTCGACCGGCAGGTACTGGCGCGAGGTCCCATCGTTGCGAACTGCAGAATCTGCGATTACCAGATCACCAGGCTTCAATTTCCGGGAAAGTGCGCCACAGGTACCAACCCGGATAAATGTTTTCGCCCCCAGCGATGCCAGCTCTTCCATGGCGATAGCGGCGGAGGGACCACCAATACCGGTGGAGGTGACGCTGACCTTTACCCCGCCAAGGGTTCCGGTGAAGGTGGTGTACTCCCGGTTCTGTGCCACCCGCCGTGGCGATTCGAACCGTTTCGCAATGGCATCGCAGCGCCCGGGATCCCCGGGTAGCAGCACAAACTCCCCAACGTCGCCAGCCGAACACTGGATGTGGTACTTGCGCTCCGGGGCCGTGCTCTCGGGTCCGCTCTCTGTCATATGCGAGCTATTGACCCATACCCGTGCTTGTTTTTGGGAGTGCCAGCGCTAACTGTTACCGCTGCAGCGTATGCTCATGTGGGATTCGGGGCTTTTGGCACCTGGAGGATATTGCGGGTTCATGCATTCCGGGCTGGCGGGTGGTACAGCTGCTGCTGTAGCCGGCCACGTGCCGCGTGCGGTATATGACGGGCTGCCGGGGCCGCGGTGGGCGCTTCAACCCCATCCGCGCAGCCTGCACATCCCCAAAACGGGCTATCGAAAGGAGCATAATCTCTTTCTGTGGCAGCTACATTGACTTATCTGCAGTTGGGCTCCCTGGGGGCGATGAACCGGTCGATCGATTCTGTGGCACTGGAAGAGCGTGCCGCAACCCTTGCGAAACGGTCCATAAAGCGGCAAAGCAAGCTTGCGCTCCTTGACCTGGCAGTCCGCTGCATTGACCTGACAACACTTGAAGGAGCAGACACTCCTGGCCGCGTCCAGAATCTGTGCCAGAAGGCCATGCACCCGGATCCGCTGGATGCTTCAGTTCCGCCAGTTGCAGCGGTATGCGTATATCCGTCGATGGTGTCGGTTGCAAAGCTGGCGCTGGCGGGCTCACCTGTCCGTGTAGCGTCGGTGGCGACGGCCTTTCCCTCGGGCCAGTCGTCCATTGCGGTAAAGGTGGAGGAGACAGCTGAGGCTGTGGAAAATGGGGCAGATGAGATCGATATGGTCCTCAATCGCGGAGCGTTCCTTGCTGGTGACCTTTCCCGGGTGGTGGAGGAGATTTCGGCTGTCAAGGAAGCGTGTGGCCAGGCACACCTGAAGGTGATACTCGAGACGGGCGAGCTTGGCACCTACGATGCCATCCACCAGGCAAGCATGGTGGCGATGGCTGCAGGGGCAGATTTCATAAAGACCAGCACCGGCAAGATTCCTTCCGCCGCCACACTTCCGGTGGCACTCGTGATGCTGGAGGCGCTACGGGACTTTTACCATGAGACTGGTCGTGTGGTCGGGTTCAAGCCAGCCGGTGGTATCCGTACCGCCAAGGAGGCCCTTGCATACCTGGTACTGCTCTATGAGACCAATGGCGTTGAGTGGATGGTCCCCGACCGTTTCCGCCTTGGGGCGTCCACCCTGCTGAACGATGTCCTGATGCAGCGGGCAAAGGAACTCTCTGGTTGCTATCAGTCCGATGTCTACTACAGCGAGGCGTGAGACAGTGAGTGTTGG
>JAJZMA010000021.1:541-2603 GCA_021850405.1 bacterium | reverse complement strand
GCAACGGCACGGTCAGCTAACTGCTGGTACCTCCTGCTGTGGCTATATTGGGGATGGAAGGCAGAAAGCCAGGAAGGCTCCCCATGCCTGCTTCCATGCCCAGCGCAAGTCCGGTGGTGGCATCAAACCGGTAGATGGCCCAGTCCTTGGTGGTGCCTGGAGGGGCAAACTGGGGGTGAATTGTACCGGTTACAGCCACTATCCAGATGTGCGTTGAGAGTGGGACCTGGGAGGCGGAACCCTGCAGAAGCGGATCCACTGATACCAGAGTGCCCCATGTGGTCTCCCTGGCACTCATGGAGGTGATACTGGAGTTAATGCTGGTCATAGCCGCGACTTTCGCCTCAACACTCTGCTCGGTTAACGGTGAAAGGGCAGGCCCTGGTGTCAGGGTGGCTGTTGTCGATGCGCACGCGGCTGGTGTGGGGCATACAGACGCCATCGGCACGGGAGGGGCACCGTTCAGGCTGGTTGCCAGCATTGGGGGTGCGGCAGCGGCTCCTGATTGTGCCGTTCCAGCCATGCCAGCAGCGGTCGCTGCAACGGCTGCGAGCAGCAGCAGGCCAAACATCGTGACAGATGGTTTCTGGAATAAATCAATTGTCCTGTTGTGCATGTTGTCTCCTTTTTTAGTTGCCGGAAGCATTCAGATGGTTGTCTGCCCAGTCCTGGGAGCCGTAGTAGGTGCCGTTCAGACAGTCGGGATGGCTGTTTCCATCTCCGCACGGCCATTGCACCATTGAGTCATTCAGGTTCCAGCCGTACTGCCACTGGTAGGAAGTGTTCATCCAGTCCAGGTTGGTAAGTTCAGCCGTGCCTGCCCACATGTTTCCATCTATGGCAGCACCATTGGACTGGTCAGGTGTTTCCCAGAGGCCCGCTTCGTTGTTGCAGGTTCCTGCACCCATGTCACTCGCATACGTGTAGACGGTTCCATTCAGGGCAAAGTCATACTCATAGTTGCCTACGTACTGGAGGCTGTAACCATTGAGGCTGCCGTTGTCGGTGCTCAGCCCAT
The DNA here is from genome assembly GCA_021850405.1 of bacterium. GTDB lineage: Bacteria > Chloroflexota > Dormibacteria > Aeolococcales > Aeolococcaceae > JAJZMA01. The sequence goes on along the minus strand of JAJZMA010000021.1, from coordinate 1,585 downwards.
TGGTCGACTCCAGCATGGTGCCGGAGCTGTTGGACCAGGCGTAAAAATACTCAAAGTCGGCGTTGCCCATGAGGCCGTAGGCGAATCCCTGCTGCGCCCAGTCAGTGCACGGTGCTCCAGAAAATGCGATCTCCATCTGGGACACACCGTCTCCCAGCGGTACAAGGCTGCTTGCCTCCCACATGTTGGAGTTGGGTATGTCGGCAAACGTGTTATAGACCACCGAGCCATAGAGGCAGGCAGTAGACGACGCTCCCCACGGCTGCGGGCAGGTGGGGTTGCCAAAGTAGGTCGCAGCGCTGGCACCTGATGTCGCAAACGTGGCACCTGCCAGTGTTAATACTGCAGCGAGCAGTAATTTTAGCCTGGGACTGCCTAAAATGTGTCTAGCCATGTTTCTCCTTGGTTTTGCTGTCCGCCGAAGTGGCGGCAATCGGTAAAAAGGGGGACCCCAGTGGTTGTCTGCGGTCAGGGTGCAGCTCATGCCGGTACCGGCTACCATCTGGTGTGCTGCTCCCCTAAGGGGAGCTGTGAAACATAGGTCACAGAAATCTGCAGTAAGTGATGAACTGCTGCTCGCCCAGGTGGTGGCTGGTCGGCAGGAGGCGCTCACAGAGCTGTTCCACCGGTATGCGGCCAGACTGGCTACATACCTGTCGGTGCTTGGCAAATTCGCACGGGTTGATGTAGACGAAGCAGTTCAGCTTACGTTCATATCGGTCTGGGACAACGCCTGCAGTTTTCGGGGCGATTCGAGCGTCAGGACCTGGATTGTCGGCATTGCGCGCAACCATCTTGGTACGCAGCTGCGGGAGTTGCAGGATGACGGGTGGGAAAGCTCCATTGATGTGGGGCGGGCTCTGCCGGACAACGAATCGGCAGAGGCTCACCCCGAGGAGACGGTGCTTACCCAGATGGAACTGGATGAGGTGATGGCAAGGATAAGAAAGTTGCCACTTTCCCATCGGGAGGTAATTACATTGGTCTGTGTCCTTGGTTTTAGCATGAAAGAAACAGCAGCAATAATGGGTATACCCGAAGGTA
>JAJZMA010000021.1:0-531 GCA_021850405.1 bacterium | reverse complement strand
GTAAGAGAACGATTGCTGTATGCGCGCGCCAGTGCTACGCGGCGCAGCAGGCACAGGCAGATAGAAGAGGAGGAGAGCAGGAGATGAATGCTCATGAGCATCTGACCCTGGAGCAGCTGCTGGAACGTGTAGAGCGTACCGGAGACGGTGGTAATGAGCAGCAACCAGTTGTGCTGGAAGAGGGCTATTGTGTGCAGTGCGACGAAGAGCTGAAGGAGTGGCGACAGTTTGCGGCGGCTGTCCAGGAAGCTACTCCCATGGTCACGCCTTCTCCTGCGCTACTCCCAGCAATACAGGCAAGGCTGAAACCGCGGCCCCGCCAACGGCGAGAGCTGCGCTGGAGGCTTGCGGTTCTGGGTGCTGCTGCAGTCGCAGTTGCCCTGCTGGCACTGGCTGGAAGCCCGGGCCACTTTCTCAACCTGTATCAGGCGGGACATCCAGCTCCACCAACGGCGGTATCGTCCCTGTGTCCTGCCCAGAGCTGTGCTGGAGAGGGCGGCCACAGCACATTCAGCACTTATGGGCTAAGCC
>JAJZMA010000130.1 GCA_021850405.1 bacterium | reverse complement strand
CACCCCTCTGCTTGCTTCCCTTGCCAATACCTGTACGATTCCATGGACGGTCTCTCCTTTTTGCTTTGGTTGAGACCGTCACTCTACGAATTTCAACGCCACGTGGGGCATCCTCAAAACGGGGTCAACTCCAAGCAGCTATTGTCCGTGCTGTGTCCGTTCAGGATCGCGATTCTGGCTTCAAGCTGCTGCAACGAGTGTGACTGAGGTTGCGGGCAGAAGGACATCGCAGAGACAAGGTGCAGGAGGAGTAAACATGAGTGGTTTCCATCACCAGACCGATGACCAGGATAGTCCATTTGTCGTCGCAGATCTCGGGTACCATGGAGAGCGATACAGGGGCAGGCCCATAAAGGCGCTCTGGTCTGCAGGCGCGATGTTGCTGGTCACCGGAGCTGTCGTGACGGGGATCTCCGCATTTGCCGCAGGGCCAGCTGCCAGTACCACCGCCCCGGTTCCACTGGCTTCCTGTACCGCAGCGAGTCCTGCTGCCAACACAGTCCCGCTCACCCTATGCGATATCGGCAAGACACTGACTGTCCCACGGGGGTCACTTCTGGTTGATGAGATTCCCGCTGTATCTGGAACGTCGCACTACGGATCACTGACCAGCTCAGACACAGCTGTGGTGGCACCACTGGATGGGAGCCATAACTTTGTTGCAGCTGCTGCCGGGACTGCGCAGCTGGCTGGCGCTGTAAACCCAGTGTGTGGAACAGCGGTGTGCGCCCAGGTTATCTCGACCTACCGGATTACCATCCAGGTGGAGAGCTCTTCCACGGGCTCGTCCTGCCCGACTGCAAACCCCAACGAGGGATTGGCGGCTGGGCTGGGATGCGGGGTAAGGCCCTGCCCATCCCCATCCCTGCCAGCACTTCCGACGGCAGCAGCGGCCACCTTGCCAGCCATCGCGTGCCCCACAGTAAGTCCGGTGGCAGGAAGCCACCCTGCATTCTTAGCCTCTCTGGGGGGGACTGGGATGGGTTGCAGCCCATTCCGGTCCCCTTTTTACTGTAGGGTAGCGGTTGCTGGACCTGGGTCCCAGACTCCCGGGAAATCTTCTGGTTTCCTGTCCGGGCTGTGGCGGGAGAGAGGCAGGTAGCAGGCGTCTGGCTATAGCTTGGCCCTCCGGGCGCAGCAGGATTCTGGCTCTGCTCCTGGTGATAAGTGATCCCGCGCAGCGTCTGCCGCACAAGGGTTGGCAACGGCAGCACCTGAGCTGTTGGGGTCCCCGTAGTGACCGTTTTGTGCCGGGAGTAGTGGCAGCGTGACACAATCAGGCACTATGGTTGACCAGTATTCCTTGCTCCCCAGACTCCTGATAGCGGTCGTGTTGACCGGAATGATCGGGTTCGAGAGGGAGATCCGGCAGAAGAACGCTGGCTTGCGTACCCATGCCCTGGTTGGTCTTGGGGCTGCGGTCATCATGGTGGTCAGCCAGTACGGTTTTTTTGATGTGCTGCAAACCGGCAGAATTGTGCTGGATCCTTCCAGAATTGCAGCACAGGTTGTGTCTGGCATAGGCTTTATTGGTGGTGGGCTGATTTTTGTCCGGCAGGACACTGTCCGTGGGTTGACTACGGCAGCCAGTGTGTGGCTTGCCGCTGGGATCGGCCTTACCGCCGGAGCAGGCCTTTTTGTCGTGGCTATCGGCTGTACTATCCTGGGTGTGGCGGTCGTGGATGGGCTGGACAGGCTTGAACGGGTGCTGCCCCAGTCGACCCTTACGCTTTCAAGATTGCGGCTCATCTACCGGGACGAACACGGAACCCTGCAGAAGATAACCCAGGTTTGCGCAGATCACGACATTGCCATCTCGGATATGAGTTTTCGAAGAAATAACCAGGTCCCTGCAACGGTTACCTCCATCATGCGGCTCAGAAAAGCGCGCAAGCTTGCGGATGTTGTAGCTCATCTCGGCGAGATTGAGGGGGTTCTGGAGGTTGCTCCGATGGACATGGAGTTTGGAAATATCGACTGAGTCGTGGCAGGATGCCGACTTGGTGCGTTCTTCTTCTGTACCCCTTCCTCAGGTGGCAATGGGCTGCACTGGTGTTGGCAGGTAGCTGCCAACCTCGGCAATAGAGCCTGCTGAGTAAGCAGAAGCAGTGGTGGGCAGGGCAAGTGCGGTTCTTCCCGGTCCAGCCATCGTTGCCAGGCCACCGATGTCCAGTGCAATGGCACAGATGCACGCGACTGCCACAAGGGCGCTGCGCAGCGGAACGGGAAGTGGCCTAAGTAATCCCACTACTGTCCACGCAGTAGCGATGGCAATGCCAGTGATGGCAACGTAGAGGTAGCGGCCCTGGGGCTGGAAATCCACCTTCATGCTGTTGACCACAGAAGCGAGCAGCGACAGCGCAAGCATGGCAACAAAGGTGTATATGACAGCCTTTTGGCGAGCTGACAGGCGGGTCCATCGGTTCATCGTCATGATCACACATGCCACCACTATGACCACGACCAGCAGCTCGAGTGCGCGGAAAATGTTGGTTGACTGGCCCAGGAGCTGCAGTGGGGTGGGGCGCGGGCCAAAGTATCCAAAGAAGCTCTTGAAGGTAATGGTAATCCAGCCATGCACGTCTGAATAGCTGTTCAGGTGGAGGAG
>JAJZMA010000183.1 GCA_021850405.1 bacterium | reverse complement strand
AATGGGCCACCCTTTGACCTGAGCCCAACCACCAGGGTCAGCCGCAGCCAGCACTTTGGAAGCTGACCGCTTTTCCCCTGCCCCAAGGCTCCATTACCGCGTGCTGGCCACTGCCCACACACAGCTGGTGGCTACCACCCAGTGCAGCCTAGCCAGCGTCTACTGGAGCAGCACCCTCATTGCCTGTGGTCTGGCCCTGCATCACCGATGCCAGCAGCCGCTTGGTCAGCCACCACCAGCCACAAAGGAAGACCACAGCAGTGGCAAGTTGCGGGCCCCAGGGAGTGCTGGTATTAGCAACAATGTCGCTCACAACCGCTGCGAAGAACTGCAGAGCCCCCGCCCCGCCAACAAGAACCATGACGACCGCAGTGATAAGGGGAGCCGCCCACCAGCCCCAGCGAGAGTAATCCTCGAGCGGAGTGTCTGTGCGCTGGGCAAGCGTCCAGTGAAACCAGCAGCCTGCCGCGCCGATCAGTATGGCGATGATCCCGTAGATCAGATCAACCTCACGGACACTGGTCGCGGGAAGACCGGCGCTACCGGCTGGGGAAATGCCAAAGACACTCCCGGCAGACGCGGACTGGGACACATACGATGACGAGAGGTTGATGTAGCCAATAATGGCTGTAAGGCACTGGGCCAGCCCTCCGAGCGCAATCACCGCTGAAACGGCGATGGCCGACTGCAAATACCAGGCTGCAACACCATGGACGCCTGGAGCCTCCTTGCGCCGGGCAAGAACAAAGACACCAACCAGCCCGCCCAGAATGAGCGCAACTACCAGAGAACCAGCAACGGCACCGCCTATATCAGTCACTCTTTACTCCTTCCATATGGTTAGGCCCTGTCCATTCAGCGGCCATCAGCCCAAGACACCTTAACGCTCAGGCCTTTGCCAGAGCCCGCAGCTATCGCTCCAAGGAGACTACCAGATAACCGGTCAGCCTGGGGGGGCAGAGCCGGGTTCTGTTGCCGCCGCGCCATCTTTGCTGACCACGGCTTTAGGCTGAGCCTGGGTGGGAGCCTGTGCCCCCGCACCACGCTCAAGGGCAAGTTCTGCTCTCGCCTGGCGCCACACAAACCAGATCCTCTGCACCGCTGTCACATTCGTAAAGATCGCCAGCAGCCAGAGCACCCAGATCAGAAGGGGACTTATCACAAGGGCTATTACTGTCACAACGACCCGCTCCGGACGGGCAAAAAGGCCGCCGTCGCACTCAAAGTTCAGCGACTGTGCCCGGGCGCGCACATATGAGACCAGAAGTGACCCGGTAAGAGATGCCATTACCAGCATGGAGCCAAGCACGCGGTCAGGCCCACCAGCCAGGAAATAGTAAAGCAGGGCGCCATAGATAAACGCCTCGGCATACCGGTCTACCGTCGAGTCCCAGAAAGCGCCATAGCGGTGCACTGGACCAGAAATTCTGGCGACCGCCCCGTCCAGAATGTCAAAAAGGGCACCAAACAGAAGCACCAGACCGCCAATCAGGAGGTGCCCGGACGCCACCAGCAGGGCTGCGCCGGCTGTGATGACAAGGCCGGCAAGTGTAAGGAAATTGGGTGTGAGGCCCAGCCGTTTAAGGAACGGGGCTATGTGGGCCGCGAGACCACGAACAAACTGCTGCATTCTGGTCGTAAACATTTATCCTGTGCTCCTCCTTCCCGGGGCAGACACAAGCGCCCCTTCATACGTCTCAAGAATCCGGTCCACCACCCGTGGCCAGGCATACTGGCAGGCGGTTTCGACACCAGCTGCTCCCATGACATCTCTCCCATCCGGGTTGTCTGCAAGCCTGCAGAGTGCCGACGACCATGCCAGGGGATCCGTAGGAGGCAGGAGCCTTCCCTGCACGCCATCATCTATGACCCTGCGGAAGCCCGGAATGTCTGAGGCAAGGACGGGGACACCACTTGCCATTGCCTCCAGAAGCACAATGCCAAAACTTTCGTTCCCTGTTGCCGGGTTGCAGAAAACATCGGCCGACGCGTACAGGGATGGCAGCTGCTCAGTATCCAGCCGTCCAAGAAATGTAACGTCCGGCACATCGTTATCCCTTACCCACTCCTCATAGCTCTTTCGGGACCTGCCTTCACCACCAACCACCAGGCGCAGGTCAGCACGATACTTGCGGGCATGGGCATAGCCTGCAAGCAGTGTTGAGAGATTCTTGCGCTTTTCCAGCCGCCCCAGAAACAGCACTGTCATCTGGCCAGGAGTACGCAAGGCCCGTATCGGGCCAACACCCGGACGGAATCTACCGGTGTCAATTCCGTTTGGAATGATCTGGTACTCCCCCGGAAAATACTTTTGCACAAAATCCCGGGCGGGCACGCTGACCGCTATCCTGGCATCCAGACGCCTGGCATACCGCGCAAGAAATGGGCGGCCGTAGTAGTAGCCAAGATTACGCTGCGCCATGGCATGGAATGTGCCTACATTGGCGCCAGCATGAAAACGCAGGACTGTTATTGGCAGGGCTGGAATGAGCGGCTCGAGGTAGCTGGCGAAGGCGACGGCAATTGCGGCGACCGAGGCGGCGATGCTGATCCAGTACATCCAGGCGATCAGGAAGCCGCCGAACTCGCCGAACGCCTCGCGCGAGTACGCATATGGACCGCCGG
>JAJZMA010000067.1:849-2637 GCA_021850405.1 bacterium | reverse complement strand
GGAGCAAACTGCCACCACGTCGCAGCGCAATGGCGGCTACGCCGTTTCGGGGACAAGGTCGCCAGCACAAAGGCCCCCAGATGGCCAGGGCGAGCCTGCTTCGATTCGGGCAGCGTACGGTCAACCGCGGCGCTGCGTCACAAGCATCAAGGCGCACAACCAGATTTTTTGTGAAATAGGCGGGAGGTAGCGCACACCATATTTGTTTTTCGTGCCAACGAACAACTCATAGCTGAAGTCGCGTCCGGCAAAGCGAGCGCAGGATACTGGGCGTCACCAAACCTGTCGGCGGGTTAGCAGGGTAGCCATCCCTACCTTCCCATCTGCAGGTTAACCACCAGCCGATGACAAGTTGCTCCGGAGCGCGCAACGACGTGGTCCACCCCACAGGCTCGACGCAAGCAGAGCCTGCGCTACGACTAGCTGCAGATTGCAACGACAAGGATTCAGCGACCCCACAAGATGTGAGAACCTGACGCTATGGATTCATCTGGCCCGGGGTTATGTGCAGGCTGTCAGAACGCACGCACCGTACCCGGCGCACGCTCCACCTTCTGGATGTGTGAGCTGGCTGCAACAGACCGGTCATTCCCAAAGTATCCAAGGATCCCTGTAGTCAGGTGCGACGGGTTCAGGGCACTCCGCACACTGTCAGCTGTTAGCGACCAGATGCCGAAGCGCACCCGATGCTGTAGAGAGCCCTGACCAACCCAGACAGGTGTGACACGCCCGTGCTCTGGCGTCGGGGCTGGCCCCGCTTGATCTGGACGCTGGGTCGGCGCCCTGTTAGCCCCCCATAAGGGTCATGGATTCGAGCTGGGCCCATACATCGTCCAGCCGGGCCTCTACCGACCGGCTAGCCGCAGTGGCGGCATCTGCAATACCCTTGCCCAGAAGCGCCAGATCTGGCATCCCCTTCATCTGGGCTGCCACGCGGCCCAGGGCCCGCTCGGCATCCTCCACTGCGCGCACCCCAAGTTTGCTGCCAGCCTCCAGTTCATTCTCATACACGGATGTCTCGCCGACACCACCAGCGCTCCAGGCCTGGGTCACCTCTGAAAGCACCCCGTCAAATACCCCAAGAACCGGTGGCAGGGCATGAAGCATCGGAATTTTGACGCCGTGGATGGCTGATGAGCCCGCAGAATAAAGTCGTGCTGCCCTGCTGGCCGCACTCCACAGGGAGTCCCTGCCGAGCCCGTTAGTCAGGACGAGCGAGAGTTCCTGCTCCAGGGAAGTTCCTGCGCCCTCGGCCAGCATGGTAAGCATCTGGCGCACTGCCTGGACCTGGAGTGGAAGGCGGCGTCGCACAGAGTGCTTGGAAGCAAGCCTAGCATCCATGGCAAGGAATCCCGTCTCCTCCAGAAACCTGGTAGACAGGGTCTGCGCAGTCAACTCCGCCAACCCCTCATCCCAGGCGGCCCCAGAGGGCCAGACCCACCACTCAGAACTCTCGGCTCGCCCAGCAGCCTGGCTCTCCTCCCTGCCTGGAACGGCGTGCACCACGGAGTGCAACAATGATTCCATCACACTCGCGACCATGGTGAGGGGCCATGCTTCAGCGCGCTCCCGGTCAATGCGCCCAGTGCTCCACTCTAAAGCGAGAAAACGGGACAGAACATCCGCAACCCTTGGAGCCACCAGGATGGTGCCGCCGTTATCTGGCACATACAGGCTGTCCACGTATGGCTGTTCGGCCTCGAGCTGGGGAGAGGTGACCACATTCGCCAGTGTGACTGGCATACCCAGCGTCCTTTCCGCAGCAGCTGGGATGAAGGAATAAAACTC
>JAJZMA010000067.1:0-839 GCA_021850405.1 bacterium | reverse complement strand
GTCGAAGCAACTCGGGCGCCTCCGGAGCAGGGTTGCTCTTCCCCTTGCGGCCCGATCCGGCATGCAACCGTCCCGAATAGTTCCACACAACACCCTTATTGTCTGGTAGCACGTATGCCAACAGGGAAACGATCCCATAACAATCTGGCAAATTGGGCCCCTATCATTCTTATAACTGGTGTTACGGTTACCGTTGCACGATGATTTATACAGATCGACCTACGAGGGGGCCCACGCGGGTGCTCCGCCTGGAACCAGCCGCAGCTACCCAGGAAACTGCCCCAAGATGAGCCAGAATCCATGGGCACAACCACTGGGTGGGGCTTCTCCCGAGGGAAACAATGATTCCGTTCGGGAATATGAACCAGGGACCATGCCTGAGGCGGAAACAATAGGTGAAGCACCGCTCTCCCCTTCCCCGACCAGCCAGCCAGAGTATGTCCTCCCCCCACCAGCCAACGTCCCTGTCCCAGGGGAATCGCCAGGCGACTCCGACCCCAACATACCGCAGGCGCTTGCCGAACCACAGAACGGCTCAAACAGCCGAAAGCGGAACTGGTTTAAGCGGTCACCGCCCAGCCGTACTGAATCCAGTTCGACTGAGAACGATTCAGAATCTGCTGTGCCGATCACTGCCGGAGATGACTACCCCTCTGCAGAGAACCGCCCGGCGGAGGAGGAAGCAAGCTATAACGAGACAGCTGGCGCTTCCACAAGCTCGCAGGCGGCAGAATCTTCTGCTCCAGTATCAGAGGCTGCGCCCGGCCCTGAACCAGCACCAGAACCACAACAGCAGGCAAGCGCTGAAGGCAGTGGCGGGAAGAGATGGTTTGAACGGG
>JAJZMA010000258.1 GCA_021850405.1 bacterium | reverse complement strand
AAAGGGCATGCCGCACAGATGTGCGCTTGCGGCGGCCCCACTTTGCAGCAGCTGGTTGTTGCCAGGATTCATCCGAGTCATCTCATAAATAGGTGCCCTGGGGGCAGGAATCAGTACCAGAAGGAATGGTAACAAGGTCTGCCTGAGTTACTGCCTTTGTAACCATCCGGTTTTAGCGGCAATGCCGGTGGCTGGTGCCCAGTCTTGCACTGACCCAGCGTGCTACCCAGCCTGGATCAACCAGCTTCTTGCTGCGTCGCTCCCGGTAGGCAGGGAGGCTCCTGGGGGAACAGGCAGCTACCATGGTGTGGTGGAATGGCAATATGAGTGACCTGCCACACCTGTCCATGCTGCTTTCGGACATGGGGCTGGAGCTGCCGCCTGGGCTTGCCGACGTGCCTGTAACCGGAGTGGCCTATGACTCAAGGAAGGTGGAAAAAGGCAATATTTTTGTCGCGATACCGGGCAGACACGCTGATGGGCAGGACTTTATCGCGGCAGCTGTTGATCAGGGTGCAGTAGCAGTCGTCCTGGGGCAGGAGCATGGAAGGCTGTCATTGTCGCAGGGAAGCGTAGGCGCGGTGGAGGTGGAGGACAGCCGCAGGGCTCTTTCTGCCCTGGCAGCAGCCTTCTTCGGCCACCCGTCCAGAGAGATGCATGTGCTGGGGGTTACCGGTACAGACGGAAAAAGCACCACATCTGCCATGATTCATGCCGCGTTGCAGCATATGGGAGTTCCAGCAGGGCTGCTGAGCACAGTCACCTTTGGGCTTGCGGACCGTCTGGAGCCCAATCCGACCCGGCAGACTACGCTGGAGGCCCCCGAGCTGCAAGGATGGCTGTCCCGGGCAAGGCAGGAAGGTATTACCCATGCAGTGGTGGAGACGTCGAGCCATGGGCTGGCCCTTTTCAGGGTAGAAGATATCTGCTACAGAACTGCTGTGTATACCACAATCACTTCTGAGCATCTCGATTTCCACGGCACCCGGGAAGCGTATCTGGCTGCCAAGGCGCATCTGGCTGAGATTACCCTCAGGGACAGGAGCGGGCGGGTGGTACTCAACGCTGACGATGCCTACGCTTTCCCGCCACTTTTAGCACTTTCCCAGGGACGCTCACTCTCCTACGGGGTGTCGAACCCGGTGGCAGACGTATGTGGGTACGGGCTCTCTCCCAGGGGGAAGGGCACAGCGCTTTCTGTGGACACACCCTGGGGGGCGGTGGAGCTATCGGTCCAGCTACCCGGCAGGTTCAATGTTGAGAATGCACTTGCGGCGTTGACAGCAGTGGCGGCAGCAGGCTACCCGCTGGAAGAGGTAGCTGCGGGAATTTCCAGCTTTCCCGGGGTGACGGGAAGAATGCAGGCTGTTGATCTGGGTCAGCCCTTTTCGGTCGTGGTTGACTATGCCCATACCGAGGCAGCGCTACGGCTGGTTTTGTCGAGCCTTAGGGAGGCGACAGGTGGGAAGCTCTGGGTTGTGTTTGGTTCGGCTGGAGAGCGGGACCTGGGCAAGCGGCCCGCAATGGGACATACTGCGGCGCTTCTTGCGGACATGGTGATCCTGACCGACGAGGATCCAAGGGGTGAGGACAGCATGGCTATCCTGGGACAGATCGCCCAGGGGGCAAGAAAGGGCGGTGCAAAGGAGGGCGAGACTCTCTTTCTCATCCCCGACCGGAAAGAAGCGATCTGGTATGCGATATCCAGGGCAAAGCCAGGGGATACGGTCCTTCTTGCGGGCAAGGGGCATGAGCAGAGCATCCTGACCGCAACCGGCCCAGTGCCATGGAGCGATGTCGATGTGGTGACAGAGGCACTGCAGGAATCCTTCGGTCGGCACGCGTAAAGTCTGGGCTGCCGGTCCCCTTGCTTGTCTCAGCCCTGGCCGTGTGCAGGTGTATCCAGAGGATATGCATCCACGTTCGCATGACAGGGAAGCACAGACCGTGATTTACCGCTTTCCTGTGAAGTGTCCACCATCTGGCTTCATCATTTCGATATATCACACCCCGTGGGTTCCGCCTTTGTCTGCTCCCAGCTGGGACAGCGCTCCCTGGGATCATGACACGGCAGAGTGGCGCTTCAAGTGAAGGTCCTGGCAAAGACCGTCGTCTCTTCTGGCGCCTACACTGGCACCGGGCGAAAGCCTGGCTCCCATGTTGTTCGCCCTTTATGGTCAATCACGGCCAACCGGATGGTGCCCATGCCATAGTCGTAGCAGTATTCCCAGACGACACCGTACCTGGAAAACAGCTCACCCAGGCGACGGTCGGCTGCTTTGGCAGCGGCTACTGCTTCCACTCCGGCAGAGATCTCGGTGGAAGCGGTTTGCAGCGTAAGGCTCTTCGGCTCCCTGCCGGTGAACACCTGCAGATGCACCGCGCCATCTGCACCTGGCCATCCGACCCACCGCTGGATGTGGACTGTGCCGATGCCGACAGTGCCTTTTCCGGATTCGATCAGCTGAAGAGCTGCTTCCCACGCTGGCCCAGTGTACTGATGGAGGGGAAGGATATCCCCTTTGGTCATCCGTCAACCTCCACTTTCGTGCCAACTGGGAGCTTCTCTTGCTGGTGCCCCTCTGGCCGGCGCCTCCGGACGCGACCCCGATCGGATTTGAACCGACGATCTCCACCTTGACAGGGTGGCGTGTTAAACC